>JAEWCA010000340.1 GCA_023390875.1 Actinomycetes bacterium | reverse complement strand
GGGGGGGCGCCTTGGCGGCCCACCGCCCCCCCCACGACCGCCACGCCGAGGACGGGCCAGCCGCTCGCGGTCGCGAGCACGCCGGCGCCGACCGTCCCGAGCACCTGCGCGGTCGTCGTGACGAGCTCCGCGACCGGCTGGACCCGACCCCGTTCGCTCGGCCGGTACGACCCGGCGATCATCGCGGACCCGCCGCTGAACGCCAGGTTCCAGCCGACGCCCACGGCGGTCATCGCCACGAGGAACGCCCACGTCGCAGGGCTGACCGCCGCGGCGCCGCCCGCGACGACGAGCACGAGCGCCCCGAGCGCCGCGACCCGCCGCTCGCCGATGCGCCCGATCCACCGGGCGACCACGAACCCGGGCGCGAACATCCCGACCATGTGGAGCTGCACCGCGAGCGTCGCCTGCCCCTCGTCGTGGCCCATGTCCATCCCGGCCATCGGCCCGGCGGTCATCATCGACATCATCGCGACGGCCGCGAGGCACGTGGCGGCGACGCCGGCCAGCAGCACGGGCTGCCGCCACAGCGCGGCGCGCGACCGGGCGTCGGGCGCGTCGACGGCCCGCGACGGCGCGGCGAGCGTGACGAGCTCGCGGGGCAGACGGGCGTTCCAGACGGTCGCGACGGCGCCGCACATCGCGACGAGCAGGTACGAGCCGACGTACGGCGTGGTGGTGACGTCGCCCGCCCACGTCGCGAGGAACGGCCCGACGAGCGCGGCGACGAGGCCGCCCGCGAGCACCGTGCTCACGGCCTTGGCGCGAGCGTCCGGGTTCGACTCGGCGGCGGCGTACCGGTAGTAGCCGGCGCCGGCCTGCTGCACGCCGACGATCGCCGTGCCGACGCAGAACAGCCAGAACAGGTGCAGGTGCACCGCGGTCGCGGACACGAGCCCGGCGACGACCGCGGACGACGACGCGAGCGCGAACACGCGCCGGTACCCGTACCGGCCGATGCCGCGGGACAGCAGGAACGTCGACGACGCGGCGACGACGGGGATGAGCCCGAACGGCACCGTCGCGAGCGTACGGGTCGGCGCGAGGTGCGCGCCGACGATGCCGGTGAGCGTGAGGTCCACCGAGCTCGCCAGCACGTACAGGCCTTGCGCGCCGATGAGCCGACGGGCGACCCGGGTGCCGGGGGGGACCGTGGCCGGGGTGTCGAGGAGCGTCATGGCGGTCACGATCCCGGTCGCTGCGGGCGTGCGGCCAGTGGCAGGAGTGCCACGGTTCGATAGATTGCCGCCATGTCGTCCCCGTCGCACCACGTCGCCGTCCTCGTGCTGGACGCCGTGCTGGCGATGGAGGTCGGCATGCCGTTCCAGATCTTCACCGGCCACGGCGACCTCGGCTACCGCCTCACGCTCTGCTCGGAACGCCCCGGCCCGGTGCCGACGACGGGCGGGTACCCCGTGGTCGCGCAGGCCGGGCTCGAGGCGCTCGACGACGCCGACACCGTGCTCGTCCCCGCGTTCCGCCCGCACGACCGCGTGGTGGGCGACGACGTGCTCGACGCCGTCCGGCGTGCGCACGCCCGCGGCGCCCGCGTCGTCTCGATCTGCGCGGGTGCGTTCCTCCTGGCCCAGGCGGGGCTGCTCGACGGGCGGCGCGCGACGACGCACTGGGTGCACACCGCCGAGCTCGCCCGCCGCTTCCCGCGCGTCGACGTCGACCCGGACGTGCTGTTCGTCGACGAGGGCAGCATCGTGACGTCGGCGGGCGTGGCCGCCGGCATCGACCTGTGCCTGCACCTGCTGCGCACCGACCGCGGAGCGGCCGTCGCGAACCGCGTCGCCCGGGACATCGTGGCGCCCCCGCACCGCGACGGGGGCCAGGCGCAGTACATCGCCCGCCCGCTCGACGCGGACCGTCCCGGGTCGCTCGCGGCGACGCGCGCCTGGGCCCTCGGACGCCTCGAGGAGCCGCTCAGCGTGGCCGACCTCGCGCGTCACGCGTGCACGTCGGAGCGCACGTTCGCGCGCGCGTTCGTCGCCGAGACGGGCACGACACCGCTGCGCTGGCTCGTCACGGCGCGCCTCGACCGGGCGCGCGAGCTGCTCGAGACGCGGGACTGGGGGCTCGACCGGATCGCCGCGGCGACCGGGCTCGGCACCGCGACGAACCTGCGCCTGCACCTGCGCCGGACCCTCGGCGTCAGCCCGTCGGAGTACCGCCGGACGTTCGCCCGCACGTGACGCCGCACGTGACGCCGCACGTGACGCCGCACGTGGCGCCGCACGTGGCGCCGCACGTGACGCCGCACGTGACTCCCCACGTCGGGCGGCCGCGCCGCCGGGCGGCCGTCAGTCGCGGGCCATCACGACACGCCACTCCCGCACGGTCACGGTCAGCAGGCCGTCGACCACGGCCTGGTCGTCCTGCGTCGCGAGCCGCACGGCGTCGTCGTACGTCGCGACGTCGAGCACCGTCATGCCGCGCCCGTCGTCGTCCGGCAGCGGCCCGGCCGCGACGAGCTCGCCCGCCTCCCGCCGGCGGGCGAGGAACGCGTAGTGACCGGCGATCCCCGGTTGGTCGAACACGGACTCGCCGTCCGGGACGGCCGGGCCGGGCGCGTGCTGCAGGACGAACCAGCTCGTGGTGGCGCTCATGGCAGCAGGATCCTCCGCGAGGGTGGGCGGTGTCAGGAGCGTGGGTCGTCGTCGAGGTCATGGCCCGGACGCTAGGGGCGTGGACCGCCCGGCGGGCCGGACGTCGCGCAATCGTGATGCGAGCGGCCGGATGTGCCCCAACCGTGACCCGTCCGTCACCCGACAGCAGCCTCGCGACGTGCAGGGACGGGCGGCCAGGGGACAGCGGACCCGGTCACAGGGCGGAGGCGCGCGACGTCCACAGGTGCACCGCGGCGAACGCCCGGAACGGCCGCCACGGCTCCGCGGCGCGCGCGACGTCCCGCGGCGACGGCACGTCGAGGGCGCGACGCAGCACGAGGT
>JAEWCA010000330.1 GCA_023390875.1 Actinomycetes bacterium | reverse complement strand
CCCCCGCCAACCCCCCCGGGGCCCGCCCCCCCCCCCCCCCCCCCCGGGGGGGGGGCGCACCCGGCCTGAGGAGACCCACCATGACCACAGCCGACCTCCGCCTGCCCGCAGGACCGCCCGCGGACGCGCCAGCCGCCGTCCAGCGCAAGGGACCATCGCGGCTCCGCCGTCGCGAGAACACCGCCGCCTGGGTGCTCATCGCCCCGTTCGTCGTCGTGTTCCTGCTGTTCCTCGTGATCCCGATCGTGTACTCCGGCTACCTCAGCCTGTTCCGCGAGCAGCTCGTCGGCGGCAACACGTTCGTCGGGCTCGAGAACTACACGCGGGCGCTCACCGACCCGTCGTTCCTGTCCGGCGTGGCCCGCATGGCGGTGTTCCTCGTCATCCAGGTGCCCGTGATGCTCGGGCTGTCGCTGGTGTTCGCGCTGCTGCTCGACGCCGGCGTGCTGTACCTGCAGCGGTTCATCCGGCTCGGCATCTTCATCCCGTACGCCGTGCCGAGCGTCATCGCCGCCCTCATGTGGGGCTACCTGTACGGCGGGGACTTCGGGCCGTTCGCGCAGCTCGCCGAGAAGCTCGGGGCACCCGCGCCGCAGTTCCTGTCGGCCGACTGGATGCTGTTCTCGCTGATGAACATCGTGAGCTGGGAGTTCATCGGCTACAACATGATCATCCTGTACGCGGCCCTGCGGTCGGTGCCCCGCGAGCTGTTCGACGCCGCCGCGGTCGACGGCGCCGGCACGGTCCGCACCGCGTGGAGCATCAAGATCCCCGCGATCCGGCCGGCCATCCTGCTGACCGTCATCTTCTCGGTGATCGGCTCGTTCCAGCTGTTCAACGAGCCCAGCATCCTGCGCAACATCGCGCCCAACGTGATCGGCATCGACTACACGCCGAACCTCTACGCGTACAACCTCGCGTTCATCAACAGGGACAGCAACTACGCGGCAGCGATCGCCTTCATCCTCGGCATCGTCATCATGATCGTGTCGTACACGGTGCAGCTGTCCGCCCAGCGCAAGGAGCGTGCAGCCCGATGACGACGATCCGTGCCACCGCCGAGGCCGTCGTCACCGGCGTCCCCGCCGAGACGACGCCGCCGCGCAGCGGCCGCCGGACGCACTCGTCCGACCAGCCGCGGCGCAGCAAGGTCCTCACCATCGCGATGTTCGTCGCGCTGCTCTACTTCCTGCTGCCGCTGTGGTGGCTGGTCGTGGCCTCGACGAAGTCGAACGCCGACCTGTTCACGAGCTTCGGCCTGTGGTTCTCGGGCACGAACTCGCTGTGGGCCAACATCCAGGACGTGTTCACGACGCAGGACGGCGTGTACCTGCTGTGGCTGCGCAACTCGCTCGTCTACGCGATCGTCAGCGCCGTCGGCGCCGCGTTCCTCGCGACGATGGCCGGGTACGCGTTCGCGAAGTACCGGTTCCGCGGGGGCAACCTCATCTTCAGCGGGATCCTCGGCGCGGTGATGATCCCCATGACGGCCCTGACGATCCCGACGTACCTGCTGTTCGCGAACGCGGGCCTGACGAACACGCCGTGGGCGGTCATCCTGCCCTCGCTGGTCAGCCCGTTCGGCGTCTACCTCATGCGGGTGTACGCGGCCGACGCGGTCGACGACACCCTCATCGAGGCGGCCCGCGTCGACGGCGCCGGCGAGCTGCGGATCTTTTTCACCATCGGGCTGCGGCTGCTCGCACCGGGCATGGTCACGGTGCTGCTGTTCGCCCTGGTGTCGACGTGGAACAACTACTTCCTGCCGCTCATCATGCTCAACTCGCCGGACCTGTACCCGCTCACGGTCGGGCTCGCGCAGTGGCAGGCGCTCGCGGCGGGCGGCTCGGGGTCGCGGGCGCTGTTCTCGACGATCATCACCGGCGCGTTCATCTCGATCATCCCGCTCGTCCTGGCCTTCCTGTACCTGCAGCGGTACTGGCAGTCGGGGCTCGCGAGCGGAGCGGTCAAGGGCTGACGCCCGGGTCGCGGACTGACGGAAAGCACCACGGGGGAAGAGAGAGACATGGCTGTGCAGCACGACGGCGTGCGCTTCGGTGCCGCGTACTACTACGAGTACGCGGGACCGGGCGACGACCCCAAGCCCGAGACGCTCGAGCGCGACCTCGACCTGATGGCGGCGGCCGGGTTCACGGTGATCCGCGTCGGCGAGTCGGTGTGGTCCACGTGGGAGCCCGAGGAGGGGCGGTTCGACCTCGACTGGCTCGAGCCCGTGCTCGACGGCGCGCACGCCCGGGGGATCGAGGTGGTGCTCGGCACCCCGACGTACGCGGTGCCGATGTGGCTGGCCCGCCGGTACCCGGAGGTCGCCGGCGAGCTCCGCACGGGCGAGCGGATGGGGTGGGGCGCCCGGCAGGAGGCCGACTTCACGCACCCGGCCTTCCGGTTCCACGCCGAGCGGATCCTGCGGCTCGTCGTCGAGCGGTACCGGGACCACCCGGCCGTCGTCGGGTTCCAGGTCGACAACGAGCCGGGCCTGCACCTGCTGCACAACCGCGGGGTGTTCGAGCGGTTCGTCGACCACCTGCGGCACCGCTACGGGGACGTCGAGACGCTCAACCGCGAGTGGGGGCTCGTCTACTGGTCGCACCGGCTGTCCACGTGGGCGGACCTGTGGACCCCCGACGGGAACGTGCAGCCGCAGTACGACCTCGCGTGGCGGCGGTTCCAGGCGTCGCTGACCACGGAGATGATCGACTGGCAGGCGCGTGCGGTGCGCGCGCTCGCCCGGGACGACCAGTTCGTCACCACGTGCATCGCGTACGAGCGGCCCGCGCTCGACGACGCCGACCTCGCGTCCGTCCTCGACGTGACCAGCGGGAACGCGTACTACGGGATGCAGGACGCGCTGGCGCATCCGAGCGTCGAGACCCCGGCGCAGTACTGGACCGCGTTCGGCACGTGGGCGCTGTTCCAGGTCGGCGACGTCATGTTCTCGTCGCGCGGCGAGCCGTTCCTCGTCACCGAGACGGACGCGCAGTCCATCGGCGGCCCGTCGACGAACTTCCCCGCCTACCCGGGGCAGTGGCGGCAGGCCGCGTGGGCGCTCGTCGCGCGCGGCGCCCGGATGATCGAGTACTGGCACTGGCACACGCTGCACTACGGCGCCGAGACGTACTGGGGCGGCGTGCTGCCGCACAGCGGCGTGCCGGGGCGGGCGTACCGGGAGCTGTCGGTGCTCGGCGCCGAGCTGGGGCGGGTGGGCAGCGCGCTCGCCGACGCCACGCCCGACGCCGACGTCGCGATCCTGTCGTCGACGGACGCGCGGTTCGCGCTCGCGGGCCAGCCCCCGCTCCAGCGGCCCGACGGGACCGGCGACGTCAACAGCTACCCGCGCATCGTCGGCGCCTTCTACCGGGGTGCGTTCGACGCCGGCCTGCAGGTGCGGGTCGTGCGGCCGCAGCATCTGTTCGGCTCGGACCCTGCTGAGACAGTCGAGAAGCACCCCGTGCTCGTCGCGGCCGGGTACTACCCGGCGTCCGACGGCGACCTCACGTGGCTGCTGCGGTACGCCGAGGCCGGCGGCCACCTCGTCGTCGGGCCGCGCACCGGGTACGCCGACCACGAGGGGCGGGCGCGCGCCGAGGTGCAGCCCGCGCGGCTGTCGGCGGCCGCGGGCGCGTCGTACGACGAGTTCTCCAACCTCCTCACGCCGGTTCCGGTCACGGGCGCGCTGAGCGGCGAGGCGACGGCGTGGGCCGAGTGCCTCGTGCCCGACGGCGCGGACGTGCTGGCCACGTTCGACCACCCGCACCTCGGGGCCTGGGCGGCCGCCACGACGCGCGCGCACGGGTCGGGTCGTGTCACCGTCGTGGGGACCGTCCCGGGTCTCGACCTGGCGCGGTCGCTCGCCTCGTGGCTCGTGCCGACCCCGGTGGCGGGCTGGGAGGACCTCCCGGCGAGCGTCACCGTCCACACCTCGACGCGGCCCGACGGGTCCCGCGTCCACGTCCTGCACAACTGGTCCTGGGAGGCCGCCACCGTGACCGCACCTGCCGACCTGTCCGTCCTCGTCTCCCCACGGGGATCCGCCCCTGCGGATCCGCCGCCCGCCGACGCCCCCGGGGCGCCGGTCTCGGCCGGTGAAGAACTCACGCTCGGCTCGTGGGACGTGCTCGTGGCGGTGACCCGGTGAGCCGCTGGACGGGCCGCTGGCCCACCGACGGCATCGCGTTCGGCGCCGACTACAACCCCGAGCAGTGGCCGCGGGAGGTGTGGGCCGAGGACGTCGCGCTGATGCGCGAGGCGGGCGTGAACCTCGTGAGCCTCGGCATCTTCTCGTGGGGGCAGCTCGAGCCCGCGGAGGGCGTGTTCGAGTTCGACTGGCTCGACGAGATCCTCGACCTGCTGCACGACGCGGGCATCGGCGTCGACCTCGCGACGCCCAGCGCGGCGCCGCCCGTCTGGCTGCACCTGCAGCACCCCGAGATGCTGCCCGTCGACGCCGACGGGCTGCGGTTCACGCACGGCAGCCGCGAGTCGTGGTGCGTGTCGTCGCCCGTCATCCGCGCGCACGCGACGCGCATCGCCCGGGTGCTCGCCGAGCGGTACGGGCACCACCCGGCCGTGAAGATGTGGCACGTCTCGAACGAGCTCGCGTGCCACAACGGGCGCTGCTACTGCGACGTGTCCGCGGCGGCGTTCCGCGACTGGCTCGGCAAGGAGTACCCGGACGTCGACGCCCTCAACCTCGCGTGGGGCACCGCGTTCTGGGGCCAGCGGTACACCTCGTTCGAGCAGATCCTGCCGCCGCGCCGCACCACCACCATCCCCAACCCCGGGCAGCGGCTCGACTTCGAGCGGTTCTCGTCCGACGCGTTCGTCGCGCACCTCGAGGCCGAGGCCGCCGTGCTGCGCGACGTCACACCGCACCTGCCCGTCACCACGAACTACATGGTCATGGGCGACTTCCACCAGATCGACTACCAGGCCACCACGCCGCTGGTCGACATCGTGTCCAACGACCACTACCTGTGGGCCGAGGACCCGCGCGGGTGGGCCGAGCTCGCGTTCAGCGCCGACCGGGTCCGCGGGCTCAGCGGGGGCCGACCGTGGCTCCTCATGGAGCACTCGACGAGCGCGGTGAACTGGCAGCCGCGCAACCTCGCCAAGGAGCCCGGGCAGATGCTGCGCAACTCGCTGCAGCACGTGGCCCGCGGGTCCGACGGGGTGCTGTTCTTCCAGTGGCGGCAGTCCCGGGCGGGCGCCGAGAAGTACCACTCGGGGATGGTGCCGCACGCGGGGCGGGACTCCGACGTGTTCCGTGAGGTGGTCGAGCTCGGTGGGGTGCTCGGCCGGCTCGCGGAGGTGCGCGGGTCCGTGGTCCCGCGGTCGCGCGTCGCGCTGCTGTGGGACACGGCCGCGTGGTGGGCGAGCGACCTCGAGGCGCACCCGAGCGTCGACGTGCAGTACCTCGACGTCGCGCGCGACCTGCACGGTGCCCTGCTCGACGCGGGCGTCGCGGTCGACGTGCTGGCCGCGTCGGCGTCGCTCGACGGGTACGACGTGGTGCTCGTGCCGACGCTGTACCTCGCGCCGCCCGACCTGTCCGACCGGTTGTCGTCGGTGGTGGACCGCGGCGGGCAGGTGCTCGTCACGTACTTCTCCGGGATCGTCGACGCCGCCGACCGCGTGATCCTCGGCGGGTACCCCGGGGCGTTCCGGGACCTGCTCGGGGTGCGGGTCGAGGAGTTCGCGCCGCTGACGGCAGACGGCGTCGTGTCGCTGAGCGACGGCTCGGCGGGGACAGTCTGGAGCGAGCGGCTCGTCGCCACCGGCGCCGAGG
>JAEWCA010000298.1 GCA_023390875.1 Actinomycetes bacterium | reverse complement strand
CCTCGCAGCTGCGACGCGACGTCGTCGGTCGACTCGACCCGACGGCGGAACGCCTCGACGCGCAACGTCGGGTCTAACGCGGACAGCCACTGCGCGACCCGCTCGGCCTTGGGCTCGCCGACCTCCGCCTCGGTGTACGTGAACTGGCGCGCGAAGTTACGCAGCTCGACCCGGTCCTGGTCGACAACGGTCACCGCGCCGACGCCGAGCCCGGCGAGGTTCATCAGCACGGCCGACCCGAGGCCGCCCGCGCCCAGCACGATCACGTGCGCGGCGCGCAGGCGCGTCTGAGGCAGCTCGCGGGGGAGCGAGAGCGTGGTGAACGCGTCGAAGAACGCGAGGTTGCTGAAGTAGCGCTCGCGGTCGTGCGCGTCGAACGTCGTCGGGGCGGACGCGTCCTCCAGCCAGCCTAGGCGGTCGAGCTGGGCGAGCACGGCGGCGACGTCCTGCTCGGTCGTCCGCGGCCAGCGCTCGCGCATCGCGCCGGCGAGCGCCGCGGTGTCCCGGGTGCCCTCACGCAGGAGCGTGAGGAGCGCGAGCACCTGGCCGTCGGGGTCCGCGAGCCGGGTGCGGACCTTCGGGTCGAGGCTCACGACGAGCTCGCCGTCGCCGGCGAGACAGTTGAGCGACTTGAGTCGGGGCAGCATGGACGGTCCTCGGAGACGAAGCGGGCTCAGACGGAAGGAGCCGGCCCGGTCGTGGTGACCGGGCCGGCTCACGGGCGGGCTCAGGCGCCGCCGGCGTCGGGGTCGAGGTGGATCCGCGTGGCGGTGATCTCCTCGACGTCCATGATCTCGATCGTCATCTTTCCTGCACCTCCCCCTGGGGTCTTGCTCCTCTGCGTCGCTCTCGCGGCGACAACGTGGACCAAGAACGGGAGGGTGCCGGGCAGATACGGGGGACGGGCGGTCTTCACCCGCCTGGCGTACGTCGGTGCAGGTCAGCGGCAGGTCAGCGGCAGGTCAGCGGCGGCTCAGGCCGTCGTCTGCTCCTGCGCGACCACCGGTGTCGGGGCCGTCGTGGCGCCCCGCTCGACCGGCGCGGCGACCTCGGCCCCCTCGGCCGGCACCTCGTTGCGGGCCCGGACGGGGCTGACGGCCTCCTGCGTCGTGAGCGTCGCCCTGGCGGGCAGACGGCGCCGCATGAAGACCTTGTCGACCTCCGCGACGACCGGCAGGAGCAGGGCCAGCAGCAGCGCCACGGCCCACTGCCCGCCGTCCAGCTCCTGCGTCGTGAGCCACCGCTGCAGGAAGTCGAGCTCGGTCGCCAGCCACATGAGCAGCGCCGGGATCGCGAGCACCTTGACCGCGGACAGCAGCGGCGGCACCAGGCCGGACTCGGGCTCGCGGCGGAGCACCAGGCCGGAGAACGTGCTGCCGAGGCCCATCACCACGAACGCCATCGTCATCGACGCGGACGGCTCGGTGGACGACAGCTCGTCGGGCCCGAACAGCAGCGGGATGAGCGTCGCGATCATGAGCACGAGGCCGTACAGGAGCCAGCGGCTGATCGCGTGCCGGTTGCTGATGCCCTGCTTCGGGTCGCGCGGCGGCCGGTTCATGATCTCGGGCCCGACGGGGTCGAGCATGATCGCGATGACGGGTGCCACGCAGACGAAGAAGTTGAGGAACAGCACCATCATCGGCGTCATGGCGACGCCGTCGTTGAGGTCCGCGATGCTCGCGACGAGGAACAGCGTCACCAGGCCGATGAGCTGGCTCATCTGGAACCGGATGTACGCGGTGATCTTCTGGTAGATGCTGCGCCCGAGCTCGACGGCGTGCACGAGCGTCGAGAAGTTGTCGTCGGTGAGCACCAGGCGGGCGGCCTGCTTGGTGACCTCGCTGCCGGACCCCATCGCGACGCCGATGTCGGCCTGCTTGATGGCGGCGGCGTCGTTCACGGCGTCGCCGGTCATGGCGACGACGAGGCCCTGCTTCTGCATGAGCTGCACGAGCCGCAGCTTGTCCTCGGGCGTCACGCGGCCGAACACGTGCAGGTTCGGCAGCCGCTCGAGGAGCTCGTCGTCGGTGAGCCGCGCGAGCTCGGCGCCGCTGATCGCCCCGCCGGGCAGGCCCAGGTCGTGCCCGATCGCACCTGCGGTGACCGCGTGGTCGCCCGTGATCATCCGGACGGAGATGCCGGCCTTGTGCGCGATGTCGACGGCCACCTTCGCGGTCGGCCGCAGCGGGTCGACGATGCCGACCATCCCGACGAACACGAGGTCCTCGACGTACGACATGGGGTCGGCGACGAGCGGTCCCTCGTCCTTCGGCGTGAGGATCCGCACCGCGAACGCCAGGGTCCGCAGGCCGCTCCGGGCGAGCCGCTCCTGCTCGGCGTCGATGTCGGCGCGCACCTGCTCGATGCCGACGAACTGCCCGGGGGCGGCGAGCGCGCGGGTGCAGCGCTGCAGCACCACGTCGGGTCCGCCCTTGACGACCTCGACGAGCGAGTGCTCGCCGCGCCAGGGCATCCAGTGCGCGGTCGCCATGAACTTGTACGCCGAGTCGAACGGCACCACGGCGACGCGCGGCCAGGTGCGGCGGCTCTCGGCGGCGTCGACCCCGAGCTTCGCGGCGAGCACCACGAGCGCGGCCTCGGTGGGGTCGCCGACCACGTCACCGGCGTCGGACACGGTCGCGTCGCTCGCGAGGCACAGGCCGTACGCGAGGGGCGTCAGGTCGGGCACCTCGGCACCGACGGGCCCGAGGATGCGACCGGTCTTGTCGTACCCCGCACCCTCGACCGTGTAGTGCCGGCCGCCGAGCCACAGCGCCGTCACCGTCATCTGGTTGAGGGTCAGCGTCCCGGTCTTGTCGGAGTTGATCGCGCTCGTCGCCCCGAGCGTCTCGACGTCCGACAGGTTCGCGACGATGGCCTTCGCGGCGGCGAGCTGCTTGGCGCCGAACGCGAGCATGGCCTGCACGAACGTCGGCAGACCGGTCGGGATGGCCGAGATCGCGACGGCCGTCGCGAGGAACAGCAGGTCGCCGATCGAGTCGCCACGGATCAGCCCGATGACGACGATGAGCGCGACGGCCGACCACGCGATCGCGCCGAGCACCTTCGTGAGGCTGTCGAGCTCCTTCTGCAGCGGCGACTTCGTCTTCTCGACGGACGACAGCAGCGTCGCGATGTGGCCGATCTGCGTCGACATCCCGGTCGACGTCACGAGCAGCGTGCCGGTGCCGCGCGTGACGGCGGTGTTCTGGAACGCCATGTTGTCGCGGTCGCCGAGCGGCACGTCCTCGTCCGCGAGGGGGTCGGTGGCCTTGCCGATCGGCGCGCTCTCCCCCGTGAGCGCCGCCTCCTGCGTCTCCATCGTGGCCGTCCGGACCAGCCGCCCGTCGGCGGGCACGATGTCGCCGGCCTCGAGCTCGACGACGTCGCCGGGCACGAGCTGGCTCGCCGGGATCTGCACGAGCACCCCGTCGCGCACCACCTTGCTCGTGGGCTCCTGCATGGTCGCGAGCGCGTCGACGCTCTTGCGCGCCTGCAGCTCCTGCCGGGTGCCGATGACGACGTTGACGAGCACGAGGAACGCGACGATCGCGGCCGTCGACCCCTGCCCGATCGCGACGCTCACCACGGCGACCGCGACGAGCATGAGGTTCATCGGGTCGCGCAGCTGCTCGAGCAGCACGGCCCACACCGACGGCGGTGCCTGCGCCGTGAGGGTGTTGGGCCCGTACTGCCGCTGCCGCTTGCCGACCTCGGCGCCGTCGAGCCCCTGCTCCGGGTTGGTGCCCAGCGCGCGGGCGACCTCCACGGACGACAGGGCCCACCACCGGGTGTCGTTCCCGGGGGCGCCCGGAGGCGCTGCGACGGCCTGCGACGACGACGAAGACTGAGCCACGGGAACCCCCGAACGTCGGCCCGGATGACCCGGGATCTGGCGCCTTGTCCTCTCTGCACCGTAGCAACGCCCCTCGGGGGCGCCTCACCCGGGGCGGGTGACCCTCACGGAGGACGGGTCAGGGCAGAAGACCCAGGTCACGGCCGCGCCGGACGGCTCCGCGGCGGGTCGTGACGTCGAGCTTGCGGAACACCGACTTGAGGTGCGCCTTGACGGTGTTCACCGACACGAACAGCTCACCCGCGATCTCGGCGTTGCTCTGCATGGTCGCGAGCGCCGTGAGGATCACGAGCTCGCGGTCCGTCAGCGCCATGACCAGCGGCGTCGGCTCGGTGACGGGCGCGCCGCGACCGAGGTGCGACC
>JAEWCA010000274.1 GCA_023390875.1 Actinomycetes bacterium | reverse complement strand
CCGATCGCCGCCGCCACCCGTCAGCGGGTCCTCGACGCCGCGACCGAGCTCGACTACTCCGGCCCCAACCCGCTCGGCCGCCAGCTGCGGCAGGGCCGCTCGGGGATCGTCGGCGTCGTCGTCGGCGGCGCGCTGCGCCGCTCGTTCCGCGACCCGGTGTCCGTGCAGGTCCTCGACGGCCTCGTCGGCACGATCGGTCCGCTCGGCCTCGGCGTGCTGCTCATCCCCGGCGCGGGCGAGCTCACCGCCGCACCCGTCGACCCGCTCGTCGAGTCCGCCGCGATGGACGTCGCGGTGCTCCTGTGGGGCGGCACCACCGACGACCCCGTGCTCGCGTCGCTGCGCCGGCGGGGCATCCCAACCGTCCTCGTCGAGGGCAAGCGGTTCGAGGACATGGCGACCGTCGGCATCGACGACCGCGGCGGCGTCGCCGAGGCGACCCGCCACCTCGTCGAGCTCGGCCACACCCGGATCGCCACCGTGACCCTCCCGTTCAACCGGGAGCGGCGCGAGGGCGTCGCCGACGAGGAGCGCATGACCGCGCTCGACTGGGAGATCACCGTGCGGCGCCTCGCGGGCCTCACCGACGCGGGCGTCACGCCCGTCGCCGTCTACGAGACGCCCGCGTCGCTCGTCGAGCACGGCGCCGACGCCGGCCGCGTGCTGCTCGCCGGCCCCGACCGGCCCACCGCGATCGTCTGCCAGTCCGACCTGCTCGCCGGCGGTGTCGTCCTCGCCGCGCGCGAGCTCGGCCTGCGCGTCCCCGAGGACGTCTCCGTGCTCGGGTTCGACGGCCTCGACCTGCCCTGGCTCGCACCCGACGTGCTCACCACCGTCGCGCAGCCGCTCGCCGAGAAGGGCGCCGCGGTCGCGCACGCGGTCGAGGACCTGCTCAACGGCGAGGTCCCGCCGTACCGGGAGCTGCCCGTCAGCCTGCGCATCGGGACGACGACCGGACCGGCGCCGGCGTAGACGGCAGCCGATCCCCGGGAGCGGCGTGCGCCGGCCCGCCCGGCGGCGGGCTCTCGCACCGTGGCGGTTTGGCGTGCGGCGGGCTCAGCCCAGCCGGACGACCGCCTGCGCCTTGCCCAGCACGCGGACGCCGTCGAGCGTCACGGTGAGGTCGACGCGCGCGGTGCCTGCGTCGGCGTCGAGCGCCCCGATCGTCGCGACCACCTCGATGGTCGCGCCCCCCGGGTCGGGCACGGGCACGGGGCGTGTGAAGCGGACCTGGTAGTCGATCACGGCACCCGGGTCGCCGACCCAGTCGGTGACGACCGAGACCGCTGCGCCCATGGTCCACATGCCGTGCGCGATGACGTCGGGCAGACCGACGGACCGCGCGACGCGGTCGTTCCAGTGGATGGGGTTGAAGTCGCCGCTCGCCCCGGCGTACCGGACGAGCCGTGCGCGGTCGACGGTGACCTCGCGGCGGCCGACCTCCTGGCCGACCTCGAGCTCGGCCGGCTGCGGGCGGTCGCCCATCAGGACTCCTCGGGACGGACGGCCAAGGTCGAGACGACGGTCGCGACGGCCTCGCCGTCCTCGGCCGCGATCTCGGCGCGGGTGGTGATCATCGCCAGTCCCGCGCGCTCGACGATCGAGTCGACGTGGAGCACGGTGACGAGCCGGTCACCCGCGTGGATGGGCCGGTGGTGCGTGAACCGCTCGTCGGCGTGCACCACCCGGCTGAAGTCGATGCCGGCGGCGGGGTCCTCGAACAGCTGCGCCTCCGCGCGCTGCGCGACGACGACGGCGAACGTCGGCGGCGCGACCACGTCGGGGTGACCGAGCGCACGGGCCGCCTCGGGGTCGAGGTGCGCGGGGTGCGTCGCGCCGACGGCGCTCGCGAACTCCCGCAGCTTCTCCCGACCTACGTCGTAGGCGGCGTTCGGCGGGTACTCACGCCCCGCGTAGCTCGTGTCGACGGGCATCGCCGCTGACTCGCGCGACCGAGGTCAGCGGGTCTCGCGGTGAACCGTGTGACGGCCGTCGCGCGGGCAGAACTTCTTCATCTCGAGACGGTCGGGGTCGTTCCGACGGTTCTTCTTCGTGATGTAGTTCCGCTCCTTGCACTCCGTGCACGCGAGCGTGATCTTCGGGCGGACGTCCGCGCTCTTGCTGGCCATGGTCTTGCCACCTCTCGCGCCGCTGCGGCGCTTGCGATCTTGTTGCAGCGCGCCGGCCGACGCACCGTGTTCACCTGGCGGTAGCGGGAGCGGGACTCGAACCCGCGACACCACGATTATGAGCCGTGTGCTCTAACCACCTGAGCTACCCCGCCACTGTCGATGTGCCGGCCCCGGCCCCACGAAGGGGACGGGAACCGCGTCACACCACAGAGCCCCGAAAGGGAATCGAACCCTTGACCTTCTCCTTACCATGGAGACGCTCTGCCGACTGAGCTATCGGGGCAGCGCGAGCAAGGTTACACGGGCCCTGGCGTCGCTGCGAAATCGAGCCCGGGCGACCAGGTGGAAGCCCGTGATCACGCGCCGGTCCGGCTCACGCGGGCGCGTGAGGGCCCGGTGAGAGCCCTTGCCTAATCGTTTCGTCTCGTCGCTCGCGCCATGTCCGACATGTCACGATCCCCGCCATGCGCTCGCACCGACGCAGCACCGCTGCTGCCCTCCTGCTCTCCGCCTCGCTCGTCCTGGCGACCGCCGCGTGCACCAGCGGCGGCGGTGACGACGACGCCGCGCCGTCGACCGACGCGACCGCGGCCGGCACGACCGTGGAATGGCCGCAGGCCATCGACCCGGCGGCCGCCACGGACGCGTTCTGGGTCGTGTGGACCGACGTCGTCGAGAACGGCGACGGCGCGACCGCCAAGGTCCAGCCCACGATCGAGAAGCTCGGCGAGGTCGGCTACGACACGCTGCCCTGGGACCCGGCCTGCCAGAGCGGCGCCGAGGAGCAGCTCTCGGGCCTCACCGGGTACGCCGACCCGCTCGGGGTCGGTGTCGCGTTCGCGTCGGCCGAGGACGCCGGCAAGTTCGACACCCTCTACGAGGGCAGCACGATCTCGGTGACGCAGGGCACGTACACCTGCGCGGCCGCGTCCTGACGCCTCCCACCTGACCGCTCGCCCACCGACGGCGGGGGCCCCCCCCCCGGCCCCCCCCCCCAGAGCGACCCACCGCCCCCCCCCC
>JAEWCA010000255.1 GCA_023390875.1 Actinomycetes bacterium | reverse complement strand
GTCCGCACGTCGGCCGGGGGCCGGGCGACGGTCCGCACGTCAGCCGTGCACGCGGCGCGTCCAGGCCCGCGGGTCGGCGATCTCGCGTGCCGTCGGCACGTTCTGCGGGCCGGCGAAGACGGCGTTGAACCCGTCGAGGCCCACGTCCGCGCGGACCGCCCGGACGAACCTCGCGCCGTCGCGGTACTGCGCGAGCTTGACGTCCATGCCGAGCAGCTTGCGCAGCAGGCGCTCGACGCCCGTCGACTGCGCGCCCTGGTCGCGCTTCGCCTCGAACTTGCGGCGGATCGTCGCCAGGCTCGGCACGACGCCCGGACCGACCTCGTCCATCGCGACGTCCGCGTGGCCCTCGAGCAGCGCCATGACCGCGCCGATCTCCTCGAACACCTCGCGCTGCCGGGCACCCAGCAGGTCGAGCACGCTGACCGACCCCTCGGGGCCGAAGACGGCCCGCCCGATCAGCTCGACGAGGTCCGCGAGCTGCGGGCCGCCGCTGCCGCGCGAGCCGTCGACCCCCGGGAGCGCGTCCGACAGGTCCCCGACGAGGTCGGCCGCACGCCCGCGCAGCCAGCCGGACAGCCACGGTGCGGCGGCGAACTGCAGCGCGTGCGTCTGCTCGTGCAACGAGACCCACAGGCGGAAGTCCGACGCGTCGAGACCGAGCGTGCGCTCGAGGTGCAGCACGTTCGGCGCGACGAGCAGCAGCCGTCCGCGGCCGTCGTCCGACCGGACGAACGGGTCGAACTGGCCGAGCACCTTGCCGGCGAGCAGCGCGAGCACGCCGCCGACCTGCACGGCCGCCGCCGACCGGGCACCGGGCGGCACCTTCACCGGCGTGCCGTCCGAGCGGGTCGCGAGCGGGCCCGTCATCTCGGCGAACATCTGCGTGTTCGCCCGCGCCCACCGGGGGCGGTCCACGACGAGCACCCGGGACACCTCGTCGGGCGGCGTGCCGTCGGCCGCCGTCAGGCCCGTGATCCGCGACGCGTGCCCGCCCGCGCGGTGCGCCGCGTCGTGCAGCTCGGCGACGAGCGCGGTGAGCTCGTCACGCGACGCGCGCGGCCCGGGCTGCACGAGCCTCCCGGCGATCCGGGCGGCCGCGGTCCAGTCGACGGGTCCGTCCTGGTGCTCCATCCGGCCACGGTAACCGGGCGGACGGCGCGGCGGCCGGGCGTCCGCCCTCGGCGCAACCGGGAACTCCGCCGGAGCAGGTGCCGGCGTCGGTGCGCCGCCGGAGCAGGTGCCGGCGCCGGTGCGGCCCGGTCGTCGACCCGGGGTCAGCGGCAGCCGCAGGCCGCGAGCGCGGCGGCGAACGCGTCGATCGTCTGGCGGGGCGCGTACTGGCCGCCGTCGGGTGTCGCGTCCGCGAGGACGACGAACGCGAGCTGGCGGCCGTCCACGTCGAGCACGGTGCCGGCGAGCGCGGTCACGTGCGGGAGGCTGCCCGTCTTGGCGCGGACCATGCCGCGCGCGGGGCTCGTGGTGTACCGGTCGGCCAGCGTGCCCGTGAGGCCCGCGATCGGCATGCCGGTCGCGACGTCGCGCAGCGCGGGGTGCGCCGGGTCGGCCGTGAGGCGCAGCAGCCCGAGCAGCAGGTTCGGCGGCAGGACCGACCCCGACCCGAGCCCGGACGCGTCCGACAGGTGCGCACCGGCGGTGTCCACGCCGAGCACCTGGACGGCGTGCAGCGCCGCCTGCGTGCCGCCCTCGAAGCTCGCCGGCAGGCCCTCGTGGATCGCGACCAGCCGCGACACCACCTCGGTGATGGTGTTGTCGGACTCGTCCAGGAAGTGGTGCACCACCTGGTCCAGCGGCGCCGAACGGACCTCCCCGAGCTGCGGGGCGTCGTCGGGGGCGTCGACGCGGGTCGGCGTGCCGGTGACGGTGATGCCCGCCTCGGCGAGCCGCTGCGCGAACGTCTTCGCCGCGGCGAGCGACGGGTCGGGCCAGCGCGGCGGGTACTCGCCGGCCTTCATCTTGGCTGTGTCGACCGCGAGCGCGGTCACGGGCGCGACGAACCCGGCCGCGATGTCGGCCGGGTTCCACGTCGGGTTCAGGGCCGGGCCGGTGAACAGGTAGTCGTCGAACGACACGCGCACCGACGTGGTGCCCGCGAGCTGCAGGGCCTTCGCCGTCTGCGCCGCGAGGTCCGCGAGACCCGCGTGGCCGACCGTCGCGTCGGGGTCGCCCTCGCCTGGCGCGAGCATCATGTCGCCGCCACCGACCAGCACGACCTCGTCCGCGGCGCCCCGGACCGTGCGCGTCGGCATCGTCTCGTCCGGGCCGAGCGTGCTCAGGGCGGCGACGGCCGTCACGAGCTTCGCGGTCGACGCCGGCGTGCGGCCGTCGTCGGGCAGGTGCGCGCCCACCACCTCACCCGTGAGCTGGTCCGCGACGACCACCCCGACGCTCGGGCCGAGGCGCGGGTCGGCGACGAGGCCGTCGACCATGCCCTGCACGACGGACGACGACGGGAGGGGAACCTGCGGGTCCAGCGCCGCGAGCGCCGCCGCCGGGTCCGTCGGGCTCACCGCGCCCGGTGCCGTCGGGAACGGGGCGGCCGGCGCGACCGTGGGCGCGAGCGTGAGCGGACCCGGCACGAGGTCGTGCGCGTCGGCCGTGACGTACGCCCCCGCGGTGAGGACCACGACGAGCGCGGCGATGCCGCTCGCACGCGCCGCTGTGTTCATCGTCACCCATCTCCGTCGGGAGGCAGGGTGGGCCGATCCCCGCCGGTGCGTCAGACTACTGTCCGAGACAAGGGGCGCCCTGACTCCCCGGCGCGCCGTTCACGACGACACAACGTCGCCGGTCCCCCGGCCCGCATCCCGGCCGCGGTGTTGGTGCGAAGGAGTGCTGTGGAGTTCGACGTCACGATCGAGATCCCCAAGGGTCAGCGCAACAAGTACGAGGTCGACCACGCGACGGGCCGCATCCGGCTCGACCGCATGCTGTTCACCTCGACGCGCTACCCGGACGACTACGGCTTCATCGAGGGCACCCTCGGCGAGGACGGCGACCCGCTGGACGCGCTCGTCCTGCTCGAGGAGCCGACGTTCCCGGGCTGCCTCATCCGCTGCCGTGCGCTCGGCATGTTCCGCATGCGCGACGAGGCCGGCGGCGACGACAAGGTGCTGTGCGTCCCGACCGGCGACCAGCGCGCCGCGTGGCGGCAGGACATCGACGACGTGTCGGACTTCCACCGGCTCGAGATCCAGCACTTCTTCGAGGTCTACAAGGACCTCGAGCCCGGCAAGTCCGTCGAGGGCGCCCACTGGGTGGGTCGCGCCGAGGCGGAGGCCGAGATCGAGCGGTCGCGCCAGCGCGCCATCGACTCCGGGTACCACACGACCCACTGACGGCAGCCGGAGGCCGCCGTTCCCCGTGCGGGGGCGGCGGCCTTCGTCGTCCGTGCGGCGGTCCGTGTCCGTGCCGCCCCGCGCCCCCGCCCTCGCTGCTGGACGTGTCCTACCGGTCGGCGGGATCGCGCTCCGCCGACCACCGCAGGCCCGCGACGACGACGTCGTGCAGGTGGTCGCCGAACCCGAGCCGACGGTTCTCGGTGAGCTCGGGGCTCTCGGTGTCGACCCACGCCCACGCGTCGTGCTTGCCCTCCTCGAGGGTCGGGACCGGATAGCCGGGTCCGTCCGCCCGGACGAGCGCGACCCGCTCGCGGGCCGGCGTGCCGTCGAGGTCCACGTCGAGGTCCGCGACCCACGCGACGACCTCCTGCACCTCCCAGCCGGTCTCCTCGCGCACCTCGCGGTGCAACGCCGCGAGCTCGTCCTCGCCGGGCTCCACCGCGCCGCCGACCACGTCCCACGCGCCGGGGAACAGCCGGCGCGACCGGCTCCGCCGCTGCACCATGACGCGCCCGTCGCCGTCGACGATGAGCGCCCCGACGAGCGCGCCGGAAGGAGGTGCAGCCGAGCCGTCGCGTTCCTGAGACATCATGTCGGACATTGTGCACGAAATGCTACGGTGCCGCACCGGGTACGGAGAAGGGGGCCAACCGTGCGGCATTTCCGGGCACCGTCGGGAAATCGCGAGAACCGACTGCAGCGCATCCTGACGGTGATCGTCCTGTGCAACACCACCGCCGGCGGAATCATGGCGGTCGCGCTGCCGCTGCGGCTTTCCGCGCTGGGCGCGAGCAAGACGACGATCGCGGCGTTCTTCCTCGCGAACGCCGCGCTGGCTGTGCTGTACAGCACGCTGCTCCTGCCGCGGCTCCAGCGGCACGGCTACCCCCGGTGGGGGCTGCTCGGAGCGTCGGTGGCGTTCCCCGCCGGGCTCCTGCTCGTGAGCGTCTGGGGCGGTACGCCCGTCCTCTACCCGGCCGGCGTCCTCATGATGTTCGTCTCGACGATCGTGCCCATGGCCATCGGGATCGCCTCCGGCCAGGAGGCCGAGGGCGTCGACGACCCGACGGTGATCGCGCGCATGCGCCGCGCGATCGTGGTCGGCTTCATCGCGGGCCTCGCGCTCCACTCCGGCGTCACGGCGCTCGGGGGTCAGGCGATCGTCGTGGCCGTCGGGCTCGCTGCCGGCGCGGCCGCCGTCCCCCTGGCACTTCCCCGCGGGGCGCTCGCGAGGCACGTCGCCGTCGCGCCCCGGGCCGGCACCGGCACGAGTCCGGTCCGCGCGCGCGTGGTCGTCGCCGCCTGCCTGGTCTCGATCGCGCTCATGCGGGGCGCGGACCAGCTGAGGGCCGTCTACCTGCCGCTCTACGCCGACGCGCAGTCGGTCGCGCAGTCGCAGATCGCGTGGCTCTTCCTGGTGACCGCGCTGCTCGAGATCCCGCTGCTCTCCTGGCTGGTGCTCGCGACCCGCCGGCGAGGGCCCGTGCCCGTGCTGATGGCGTGCTGCGCCGCCGGCGCCGGGGCGTTCCTCTTGGTGACGACGGCGGGGGGAATGGTCACGCTGACCCTCGCCCAGGTGGTGTACGCGGCATTTGCCGCGGGTTTCCAGAGCATCGGTCTGGTCGTTCTCGGAAAGCAGCTGCGCGGCGGCAACGGCGCGGGTGCGAATGCATTCACCGCGGTGATGCAGACGGGCACCGCGGTCGGTGTCCTTCTTCCGCTCGCGGTCCCGGGATATTCGCGTCCCATCTTCTTCATCGGCGCCGGGCTGTGCGCCGTCGCCGGTGTTCTTCTGGTCAGCGCCAGGTCCTCGCTGGCACCCGCCGAGCCGGCCCGCACCCGACCTACGACGACGTCCGTGTGAGCGCCGGCTCCACCCCTGCCCCGAGCTCGACGGCGCGGCCGACCCGCCGGGCCTCGGCGAGGATCCACTCGCCCCAGCGCGACCAGATCCCCGCCAGTGCGCTCGTGAGGACGACCACGTCGAACGAGTCGGACGGGAGCCCGAGGCGGATGCCCAGGCCGGAGACGTCCCCGCGACCCGTCGCCAGCGCGCGCGCCCACGCCCCCTCCGCCGAGGCGAACGACGGTCCGACGCGGACGACGCCCGGCAGGTCGGGGACGCGGTCGTCGGCGCCGACCACGAGCACCGAACCCGCGGCGGCCGCGCGCGCCACGACGTCCCGGTCTGCCGGGGTCGTGCCGGCCTCGCCGCGCCAACGGTCGATCAGGTCGAACTCCTGCTGCTCGAGGCGCTCCAGCGGCCGGTTCACGACGTAGAACTCGACCTCGACGTCCGCGTACCGGTCGGCGAGGGCGAGCAGGTTCGTGCGGTTCGACCGCCCGAGCGCCTCCTCCTCGCCCTCGAACGTCGGGACCTCCGCGCCCCACGCCTCCGGCACCCACACCAGCGGGACGCCGTGCCGGTACAGCCGGTACCCGAGCTCGATGTCCTCGACGCCGTACGAGTCGTAGGAGTCGTCGAAGCCGCCGACGGCCGCGAACGCGTCGGCATGGACCGAGACGTTGCGGCTCCAGAAGAACCGCCACGGCACCGCGAGGCGGGTGCCGTCGAGCTGCACGTCGAGCAGCTTCTGGGTCCGGTAGTCGTCCATGCCCGGCACACCGGCGAGCGGCGCCAGGTCGATGGCTCCCGGGGCGGACAGCAGGACGTCCCGCAGCCGCCGCTTGTCGGGGCCGGTGACGTCGTACCCGTAGGTCGGTGCGAAGGTCGCCACCACGGCCCCGCCTGCGCGTTCGTGTGCGCGGCGGTGGGCCTCGACGAGATCCTGCCCGGCGAGGGTCCCGCAGTCGAGGAAGACCAGGACGTCACCGGTCGCGACGCGCGCCCCCAGGTTCCGGGCGGCCGCCGCCCGCAACCCGCGGTCCGGCTGCCGCACGAGCAGGAGGTCGAGCGTCCGCTCGTGGCGGCGGATGACAGGCAGGAGGTCGGCGTGCGACCCGTCGTCGACGACGACCACCTGCAACCCCGGGCCCGCCGCACCGCGCTGGGCCTCGAGCGATCGCAGGGTCGCCTCCAGCTCGTCTGCACGCTCGAAGGTGGGGACCACCACCGAGACACCGGTCCGCGGACCGGGCGCGGGCGACGGGACGACGCCGGGTCGCACGCGCGTCACCGGCCCGCGCCCACCGCGTCGCGCGGGAGCGCCGCGGGCGCCGCACCCGGCTGCACGCCGACCGCCGACCGCTCCCACTCGACCAGCGCGTGACGGTGCTCGTACACCTTCGAGAACGCGGCGACGTACTGGTCGATCACCTCACGGTCGCTGTCCCACCGGTAGAAGGTCGGCAACGACAGGGCGTGCGCACCGACGTGCGCGGCGACGGGGTGCTCGACGGGTGCGAGCCGCCCGCTCGGGGCCCGCCCTCCGTACAGGGCGACGGGGTCGTCGTACAGCGGGAGGGTCGACAACGGCGGAGCCGAGGGTGCGTCCACCTCGACGCCCTCCGCCTGCAGGGCACGGACGAGGGTCGCGCGCGAGACGCCCAGCTCCTCGGGCAGGTAGAGCGGCTTGAAGCCGTACCACGCGCCCATGCTGTCGCCGCTCGGGACCGAGACGTGCTCGAGGTACGGGATCTCGGCGAGCCGGGAGCGGAAGTACGTCAGGCACCGGGCGCGCTCGTCACGCAGAGCGGGGAACGCACGCAGCGACGCGAGGGCGACGACGGCGTTGAACGGCGACATCCGCAGCTTGAGGCCGAAGCCCGACACCCAGTGCCGGCGCAGCGACTCGTCCTCGACGTCGCTCTTCGCGCGGTCGCGGTAGTGCCCGAGCAGGATCGCCCGGTCCTTCACGAGCGGGTCGCTCGTGACGAGGATGCCGCCCTCGCCGGCGAACACCGCCTTGTTGGTCTGCAGCGAGAACGCACCGGCGGTCCCGAACGTCCCCACGGCGCGGCCCTTGTACGTGGTGCCGTGGGCGTGCGAGCAGTCCTCGATCAGGGGCAGGTCGTACTTGTCGCAGACGCGCAGGAGCCCGTCGACGTCGGCGGGGTGCCCCCACTGGTGGACCACCACCACCGCTCGCGTCCGCTCGGTGACGGCGGCCTCGACGGAGGCGGGGTCGAGGCACCGGCTGCCGCGCTCGATGTCGGCGGTCCGCACGCGCGCACCGAGCACGAAGGCCGGACTGAGCGCCGCGTGGTACGTGAGCTCGGGACCGACGACCTCGTCCCCGGGCCCGACGCCGACACCGACGTACGCGGCGAGGAGCGCCGAGGTGCCGGAGTTGAACGCGACGGCGTACCGGCTCTCCGGGGCGAGCTCCTCGCGGAAGGCCTCCTCGAGCTCCCCGATCGGTCCCGCGTTACCGCGGATGTTGATGTCGTCCACGCGCTGGCGCGCCAGCCGGTCCAGCTCCTCCTGGGCCGCCGGCGGCGGCCAGGGCTCGTGCGGATGGGCGGCGGTGACGGCGGGCTCCCCACCGAGCAGGGCGAGCTTCGGCTCCACGGTTCTCCTTCAGACGATCGAGGTGCGGGCGCGCGGGCGGTGCCGGCACGCCTGATAGACGGCGTCGCACGTCCGTACGTTCATGACGTGCATTTCCATGTCGCGGCCCGCCCGTTCCGGGTCGACGACCGAGCCCATCATCTGCGCCAGCATTTCGGCGCGACCTGCCCGGTCGTTCGACGCTTTACCGGAAAACTGCGACATGACTTTTCCTGAGCGGTCGTACACGACCAGCTCGCCCCGGCGGACGTCGACCGTCGCGACCCCGTGGGTCCCGTGGACGACCACCGACTCCTCGCGGGTGTGGGCGTGCCGGGCGATCGTGACGTCGGCGGTGAGGGACCCGTCGCGCATGCTGAGCTTCGCGCTGACGAGGTCCTCGAGCCGCTCCCGCCGGCTGGCCCCGTACCGGTAGTGGCGGCGGGCGGCGAGCACCTCGGAGTCCCCGAACATCCGCTGCAGCACGTCGATCACGTGGTATCCCATGTCGAGGAGCACCCCGCCGTGCGCGAGCGCGGCGACCGACCGCCAGCCCTGCGTGGGACGCTCGAAGGACATCGCGTACGTGTAGGCCAGCCAGTACGGGTCGCCGATCGCGCCGACGGCCCGCGCAAGCTCGTGGAACAGCGGCTGGTACGGCCGCTGCGTGAGCGTGACGATCCCGCGGTCGGCGCGCCGCGCCGCGTCGACCAGCGCGTTCGCCGCGGCCACGGTCGTCGCGAGCGGCTTCTCCTTGAGCACGTGGCAGCCCGCGGCGAGCAGCTCGAGCGTCACGTCGACGTGGTGCGCGTGCGGGACCGCGACGATCGCGACGTCGGGGACGACCTCCGCCAGCATCTGGGCGGTGCTGTCGAACCGGCGGTGGCCGGTCGGCACCGCTGCGCGGGCCGGGTCCACGACCCCCACCACCGAGACCCCGTCGATCTCGCCGACGGCGTCCAGGTACTCCTTGCCCTGATGGCCCGCCGCGCCGACCACCGCGACCGTGCGCGGCAGCGTCCTGGACCCCGGACCGTGCGCCACGCCCTCGTGGGCGCGCAGAACTGTCACCACATCTCCACCCCCTGCGGAAACGCACGGGCACCGTCGGCCCCGCGCTTTGGATGTGGGCCACGGTTCTAGTCACCGCGCGACGGGCCTGGCGAATCCCGTCCATATCCTGAGCAATTCGCTTCAATCATCGGGAGATGACGTGCAGATGAATCGCAAAAACGTTTCGTTCCCGCCCGGGCGACTCCAGGAACGTGATACCAGGGAGGGCTTCGCCGGGCCGCAGGGGGTCGGGCTGACGTTCGAGAGGTCACACATGGCGGGACAGATCACCTTGTTCACCCCGTGGGGGAACGGCAACGGCCACCTGATGCGGTGCGTCGTCCTCGCGCAGGCAGCCCGCGATGCCGGGGACCCGGTCGCGATCGCCGTCCCGGACGCGCGGCAGCGAGCGTTCGTCGAGTCGGCAGGCCTGCGGGCCGTCCCGTACGAGGGCGACTGGTCGCAGCACGACCCGTGGATGATGTGGACCGACGAGACGGTCGTCCGGTCCGCGATCGCCGCGGACCGCGCGCTCCTGCGCAGCACGAGGGCCGCGCGGGTCGTCGTCGACAGCCGGATCTCGATGAACGTGGCCGCACACCTCGAGGACGTGCCCGTGGTGGGGCTCGTGCAGGACATGGACTTCCCCGGGCACACCTACCCCGGTCGCCCGACGGAGGCGTTGTGGCCGCGGGGAGCCGCCGCCTTCCGGCGTGCCCTCGCCGACCACGGGCCCGTCGACGACCTCACCGACCTCCGGCAGGTGATCGTCGCGTCCCCGGTCGCCGTCCCGGGGATCCCCGAGACGGACCCGGTGCCCGCCGAGGCGCTCGGCTACACGACGTACGTGGGGCCCCTCACGGGCGTCGACCGGGCGGACGCCGGGCACCCGCTGCCCGACGACGCGATCCTCTTCTACAAGACGTTCACCCAGGTGGAGCGCGCGCACGAGCTCGTCGACGCGTTCGGGGACGTCCGCGACCGGGTGCACGTCGCGACGGGTGACGAGCGCTCCGCGGCGGCTCTCCGCGCGGAGCCGCTCCTCGCCGGGTTCGCCGTCCGGGACCTGTGGGCCGTCCGTCCCGGCGCCGGGGCCGGGCCGCGGACGGCCGTGGTGCACGGAGGGCACGGCGTGGTGCTCACGATGCTGCAGGCCGGGACGCCGACGGTCGTCGTCGTGGACGGCAGCCCGGAGCGCGCCGCCAACGCGGTCAAGGCTCGGGCGTTCGGCTCGTTCGCGGCCGTCGGCGAGCCGGCGGAGGTCGACTGGTCGGCGCAGGCGGGCCACGGCCACGACACACCCTTCACCACGGTGCGCGACGCGGTCGACCAGCTCGAGGCCGACCCGGGGGCCGCGCTCGCCGCGGAGCGGTGGCGTCGTCACCTCGAGACATTCACGCTCGACGGCGCACGCACGACGATC
Source organism: Actinomycetes bacterium (assembly GCA_023390875.1). Lineage (GTDB taxonomy): Bacteria > Actinomycetota > Actinomycetes > Actinomycetales > Cellulomonadaceae > Cellulomonas. The sequence continues at coordinate 1,537 of JAEWCA010000255.1, read as the reverse complement.
CGCGAGCACGCGGCCGTCCCCCATCTGTGGCGGTCGACGACCACGGCGGCCGCACGCGCATGAGAGCCGGAGGAGGTCGCCGGGGGGCCGCGGACCGCGACGGACCAGGCTCGCAGACATGAGCCGGCCCTGGGCGAACGTGCTCGGCGACGCCGATCACTACGTCGATCCCGTCTGGCGCGCCGAGGTGGAGCTGTCGCCGCTCGAACGCGAGCTCCTGACGACGTGGCCCGTCCGCCGGCTCGCCGGTGTCGCGCACGCCGGCGCCGCCGCCGCCGTGACGACGCAGACCTACTCCCGGCTCGAGCACTCGCTCGGCCTGCTCGCCCTGGTCGCCCGGCTGGCGCCGCACGATCACGTGGCACGTGCCGGGGCGCTCCTGCACGACATCGGCCACACGCCCCTGAGCCACACCCTCGAGGGCCTCGCGGGGCCCGACCACCACCGCCTGACCGAGGAGGGCGTCCGCTCGCTCGCCCCGGTGCTGCACCGCTTCGGTCTCGACGCCGGCGGCGTCGTCTCGGTGGCGACGGGGCGACGGCCGTCCATGCTGCGCGGCCCTGCCGGGCTGCTGACGCTCGACCACCTCGAGTCGTTGGTCCGCGGCGCGCACGCGCACGGCCGGACCCGCGAGCCACCCGCCGACACGCTCGCACGCTGCGGGGTCCACGACGGAGCGGTGGTGTGCGACGCCGCGACCGCCGCGGACCTCGCCCGTCTCGTCGTCGACGAGGCGGTGCGGCAGACGGCGAGCTGGAACGTCCGGGCGGTCGCCGTGCTGCGGCACCTGACCGAGGCGGCGATGTCGGCCGCGGGCGGCCCCGAGCCGGAGGCTCTCGCGGCCTTCGCCGACCACGAGCTGTGGTCCCTCCTGCTCGGCAGCCCGTCGACCGCCGACGCGACCCGCGAGCTCATGAGGCACCCGGAACGCTGGACCGTCGAGCCGATCGCCGGCCCCGCCGACGCGATCCACCCGCCGACGCTGGTCCACGAGGTCGCGAGGCTCTATGTCGACCTGCCCGTCGTCGACGGCACACGGTGGCGGTTCTCGGACGAGCAGCGCCGGGTCCTCGACGGTCTCCCTCGGCGGTTCGCGGTGGCCCGGTCCGTCGAGGCCTGAGGCCCGTCGGACCTCAGGGGCGGCCGGCGTAGGGCATGACGTTGCCCCAGCGCATCGCGGCGATGCGGACCGGCTTGCCCTCGGACGGGGCCTCGAGGATCTGCCCGTTCCCGGCCCACATGGCCACGTGGTAGATCGCGTTGGCGTCGTTCGGGTTCGTCGACCAGAACAGCAGGTCGCCGATGCGCAGGTCCGAGTAGCTGATCTTGAGGACCTGCTTGTACTGGTCGCGCGACGTCCGGTTGAGGTTGACGCCGGCCGCCTGCCACGCGCGCATCGTGAGGCCCGAGCAGTCGTAGGCGTCCGGGCCCGTGGCGCCCCAGCCGTACATGACGCCGAGCCGGGTGCGGGCCCAGTCGAGGGCCGCCTGCCCCTGGCCGGCGCTGCCGCGCGACGACCCGGTGCCCAGGCCGGGGG
>JAEWCA010000250.1 GCA_023390875.1 Actinomycetes bacterium | reverse complement strand
GGGGGGGGGGGCCTGGCGGCCGGGCCGCGGGGCGGGCGGCCCCGGAGGGGTCTCCGGACCCGGCGGCGGCCCGGGAGGTGCCACGGGCGGCACGGTGGGCGAGCCCGTCGGCGGTCCGGCGGGAGCGGACGGCGGCGGGTAGGTCACGGCGGCGTCCGACGGCGGCGCGCTCGGGACGACGGGCGCGGGCGGCCGCACCACGCCCGCCTGGACGCCCCCGATCTCCCGCAGCAGCTCGCGCGCCTTGTGCGCCTGCTCGCTGCGGCACAGCACCGCGTACGACGACGCGACGATCTGGCTCGACGACGTGAAGTCCCGCCGACCGCGCGTGAACGAGTACGGCACCACGGAGAACAGCAGGCCGAACGCCCCGCCGATGAGGATCGCGGGCAGGAACGGGCTGCTCGACCCGGGCGCCGTGAACAGGCTGAGCAGCAGGCCGACGAACAGCCCGAACCACGCCCCGGACACGAACCCGCCCATCGCGACGCGCGGGTACGACAACCGCCCGGTGACCCGCTCGACCATCCGCAGGTCGGTCCCGACGATGGTCACGAGCTGCACGGGGAACGCCGAGTCGGCGAGGTGGTCGACGGCGCGCTGCGCCTCGAGGTAGGTCGCGTAGGCCGCGACGGTCTCGCCCTGCGGCGGGGTCGGTGTGCGCGGGGGCCTCGGCTGGCCCGAGAACGACATGCCGCGATCCTCCCCCGAACCGCGTGGCAGCGCCAGGGCAGGACCGCGATCACGCAGGTCAGGGCCGGTGGGCGCGTGGCGCGGCGGACGGCGGTGCGGTGTTGGTTAGGCTGACCGGCGTGAGCAGCGTCGGGACCCGGGTGTTCGTCGCGCGTCTCGCCGGGACCATCGTCTTCGACCCGCTCGGTGACCAGGTCGGGCGGGTGCGCGACGTCGTCGTGCTGGTCCGTCCCAAGGGTCCGCCGCGCGCGGTCGGGCTGGTCGTCGAGGTCGCCGGCCGGCGCCGGGTGTTCCTGCCGTTGACGCGCGTGACGTCGGTGGACGCGGGCCAGGTCATCTCGACGGGCCTCGTGAACATGCGCCGGTTCGAGCAGCGCGCGTTCGAGACGGTGGTGGTCGGCGAGCTGCTCGACCGGACCGTCGACTTCGTGGACGGCTCGGGGCAGGCGTCGATCGAGGACGTCGCAATCGAGCTGCAGCGCAACGGCGACTGGGTCGTCACGAAGCTGTTCGTGCGGCGGCAGCGCCCGGGCAAGTCGGGCCTGCTGCGCCGGCGCGGCGAGACCGTGATGGTCACGGTGGACGAGGTCACCGGGCTGGCCCGGCGGTCCGCGGAGCAGGGCGCCGAGCTGCTGCTCGCGCAGTACGAGGACCTCAAGCCCGCCGACCTGGCCGACGTCCTGCACGACCTCGGACGCGCCCGCCGCCTCCAGGTCGCCACGGCGCTGGACAACGAGCGGCTCGCCGACGTCCTGGAGGAGCTGCCCGAGGACGACCAGGTCGCGATCCTGCAGGGCCTCGAGCTGAACCGCGCGGCCGACGTGCTCGAGGCGATGCAGCCCGACGACGCCGCCGACCTGCTCGGCGAGCTGCCCGACGCGCAGCAGGCCGAGCTCCTCGGCCTCATGGAGCCCGACGAGGCCGAGGACGTGCGCCGTCTGCTGGCCTACGAGGACAACACCGCGGGCGGTCTGATGACCACCGAGCCGGTGATCCTCGGCCCCGAGACGTCGATCGCGTCGGCCCTCGCGCACGTGCGCCGCCAGGACCTCACCCCCGCGCTCGCGTCGATGGTGTTCGTCGCGCGCCCTCCGCTCGAGACGCCGACGGGCCGGTTCATCGGCGTCGTGCACCTGCAGCGCATGCTGCGCGAGCCCCCGCACGACGCGATCGGGTCGATCGTCGACACCGACATCGAGGCCGCCCCGGCCGACGCACCGCTGCTCGCGGTCACCCGGCAGCTGGCCACGTACAACCTGCTGGCGATGCCCGTGGTCGACGCCGAGAAGCGCCTCCTGGGGGCGGTGTCCGTCGACGACGTGCTCGACCACCTGCTGCCCGAGGACTGGCGCGAGACGGACGACGACGAGCACCCGACGCCCGTGGCCGGGCCCGTCCCGGGGGGCGGCCGTGGCTGACCGCCTCGACCAGCCGCGCGAGACGCGGCGCTCGCTGCTGCCGCGCCCGCAGTTCGACGAGGACACGTCGGGCAAGATCGCGGAGAGCATCGCGCGCTTCCTCGGCACGCCGCTGTTCATCATCTGGCTCACGGTGTTCTGCATCGTGTGGCTCGCGTGGAACGCGAACTGGGGACCGGACCGCCCGCGGTTCGACGACCCGTCGAACGGCTTCACCGTCCTCACGCTCATGCTGTCCCTGCAGGCGTCGTACGCCGCGCCCCTGATCCTCCTCGCGCAGAACCGGCAGACGGATCGCGACCGCGTGCAGGCGGAGCAGGACCGGCAGCGCTCCGAGCGGAACCTCGCGGACACCGAGTTCCTTGCCCGCGAGATGGCGGCGCTGCGCATCGCGCTGTCCGAGGTCGCGACCCGTGACTTCGTCCGGTCGGAGCTGCGCAACCTGCTCGAGGACCTCGCGGAGGAACGCGAGGCCGGCGGGCGGCCGGAGCCGGGGCCCGAACGCACCTGATCCCGCCTGGGTCCGTCGGCGTCCGAGGCGCGGGCGGTGCCGACCTACGATGGGCGGCATGTCGTCGAACACCGTCCCCCCGACCGCCGGCGCCGAGGGGTCCGACGGCCTCACGGCGGCGGTCCGCGCCGCGCTCGCCACGGTGCTGGACCCCGAGATCCGCCGCCCGATCACCGAGCTCGGCATGGTCCGCTCGGTCGACGTGGACGGGTCGCGGGTCCGCGTCGGGATCGACCTCACGACGCCGGGCTGCCCGCTCAAGGAGACGCTCACGCGCGACGTCACGGCCGCGGCGGTCGCGGTCGACGGCGTGACGGACGTGGTCGTGGACCTGGGCGTGATGAGCGCCGACCAGCGCGCCGCGCTGCGCACGCTGCTGCGCGGCACGGACGCCGAGCCCGTCATCCCGTTCGCGCAGCCCACGTCGCTGACCAAGGTGTTCGCGATCGCGTCGGGCAAGGGCGGTGTCGGCAAGTCGTCGGTCACGGCCAACCTGGCGGTCGCGATGGCGGCCGACGGGCTGCGCGTCGGCGTCGTCGACGCGGACATCTACGGCTTCTCGATCCCCCGCATGCTGGGTGTCACGCGGCAGCCGACGCGGGTCGACGACATGCTCCTGCCGCCCGTCGCGCACGACGTGAAGGTCGTGTCGATCGGCATGTTCGTGCCTCCCGGCCAGCCGGTGGTGTGGCGCGGACCGATGCTGCACCGCGCGCTGCAGCAGTTCCTGGCGGACGTGTTCTGGGGCGATCTCGACGTGCTCCTGCTCGACCTGCCGCCCGGCACGGGCGACATCGCGATCTCGGTCGCGCAGCTGCTGCCGGGCTCGGAGATCGTCGTGGTGACGACGCCGCAGGTCGCGGCCGCGGAGGTCGCCGAGCGGGCGGGGTCGGTCGCGGTGCAGACGCGCCAGCACGTGGTCGGGGTCGTCGAGAACATGTCGTGGCTGCCGCAGCCCGACGGGTCGCGTCTGGAGCTGTTCGGCTCGGGCGGCGGGCAGCGGGTCGCGGAGAACCTGTCGCACCTCACGGGCGGTGACGTGCCGCTGCTCGGCCAGGTGCCGCTCGACGTGCGGCTGCGCGAGGCCGGCGACGGCGGCACACCCGTCGTGCTCGCGGAGCCCGACTCCCCCGCGGCGCAGGCGCTGCGGTCGGTCGCGACGTCGCTCGCGGCCCGCCGCCGAGGGCTGGCCGGACGGTCGCTGGGGCTGACGCCCGCGAGTCGCTGACACCTGACCGTTCGGCGGCGCCTGACGTCGCGACGCACCGCGTCGCGGCCCGTCGGAGTGCCGACCCGACGAACGGCGTGTTGGTTTCTGTTCGATCCAGTGCGATGATGTGCGGGTGTTGGCCACTCAACGCCAGGAGCAGATCCTCGCCGCCGTGCGCCTGCACGG
>JAEWCA010000242.1 GCA_023390875.1 Actinomycetes bacterium | reverse complement strand
GTCGCCGGCGGGACCTCCCGCACGGCGCCGGCGCCGACCACGTCCGCGACGTCCTCGCCGCGCAGCACATCGGGTGCCGCGACGTTGAACGCGCCGCGCACCTGGCGGACCACGGCCTCCCGGTAGGCGTCCGCGAGGTCGTCGGCGTGCACGGCCTGCAGCCGCAGGCCCGTCGGCCAGGGCAGGACGGGCAGCTTCCCGTCGAGCACGCGCTTCGGCACGAACGGCCCGAGGAAGTACCGCGCGATCTCGTGGCCGGCCTCGCGCTGGAACACGAGCGCGGGCCGCAGCCGCGCGACCACGAGGCTCGGGTGGGTGGCCTCGGCCTCGTCGAGCAGCCGCTCCTGCGCGGCCTTGTGCACCGAGTACGACGACGACCGCACGCCGTCGGTCGGCCAGCCCTCCGAGCGCGGCACGTCGTCGGGCGCCGGCGAGTACGCGCCGACCGACGACGCGGCCACGACGTGGGGCACCCCGGCGCGCACGACGGCCGCGAGCACCCGACGGGTCCCCGACACGTTGACGTCGAACAGCCGTCGCCGGTCGTGGCTCGGCTGGATCGCCCACGCCAGGTGCACGACCGCGTCGGCGCCCGTGAACACCTCCGTCAGCCGGGAGACGACCGCCTCGTCGGGCACCGCCTCTCCCAGGTCGCACGCGACCCACGACGCCACCCGGTACGGGAGCGGCGGCAGGCCGCGCGGCACGCGACGAGCGACGCCGACCACGGACGTCACCGAGGGGTCGGTCGCGAACCGGCGCAGCAGCGCCGTGCCGACGTTGCCGCTCGCACCGACCACGACGACCCTCATCGGCGCCCCCTCGGGGTCGCGTGTACCGCCGCTGCCGGTCGTGGGGCGCTCGTCATCGGACCAACGCTGGCACCGGTGCGCGACCGGCGCATCCGGGGTCGTCGCGCGCCGTTCGTCGTGCGAGATCCGAGGTCGGGCAGGACGATGCGTCCATGCTGCGGACCCGCACCGTGCCGGCGCTCGCCGCGCTCGCCCTGGTCAGCGGGTGCGCGGTGGGCTCGTCGGCGACCCCCACGTCCGACGCGGGAACCCTCGGCGACGCCGTCGCGGAGGCCACGTCCGCGGTCGAGACCACCCGGATCGCCGCGCGCCTGCTGCGCACCGAGCGGGCACCCGCGACCGCCGTCGACACGGCGATGGACGACTCCGTCCACGTGCTCTCCGACGCGACGTTCGCGATCAGCTCGCTCGTGCCCGGGGGCGAGCGCGGAGCGGCCTGGCGCGACGAGGCCCTCGACGCCGTGAACGAGGCGACGGTCGCGGTGTCGCAGGCACGCGACTGGGCCAACGGCGTCGGCTCGGCCGCGACCGTCCGCGCGGGTCTCGACGCGAGCGCGCAGCGGCTCGACGACCTCGGCACCCGCCTCGACGCGGCGGCGGGCCGATGAAGCGGCTGCTCGGCGTCGCGCTCGGCATCCTCACCGCCATCGGCGGCTTCCTCGACATCGGCGACCTCGTCACGAACGCCGTCGTGGGGTCCCGGTTCGGCCTGACGCTCGCGTGGGCGGTGCTCGTCGGCGTGGTCGGCATCTGCCTGTTCGCCCAGATGTCCGGCCGGGTCGCGGCCGTGAGCGGCCGCGCGACGTTCGAGATCATCCGCGAACGCCTCGGGCCCCGGACCGCCGGCGCGAACCTCGTCGCGTCGTTCCTCATCAACCTGCTCACGCTCACCGCCGAGGTCGGCGGCATCGCGCTCGCGCTGCAGCTCGCGAGCAGCGTCGAGCCCCGGCTGTGGATCCCGGTCGCGGCGCTGGCCGTGTGGCTGGTCATCTGGCGGGCGAAGTTCAAGATCATGGAGAACGTCACGGGCCTGGTCGGCCTGACGCTCGTGGTGTTCGCCGTCGCGGTGTTCCAGCTCGGGCCGGACTGGTCGTCGCTCGCCGAGCAGGCCCTGTCGCCGACCGTGCCCGCGCAGGAGGGCGGCGCGTCGTACTGGTACTACGCGATCGCCCTGTTCGGCGCCGCGATGACGCCGTACGAGGTGTTCTTCTTCTCGTCGGGCGCCCGCGAGGAGCGCTGGACGGCGAAGGACGTCGCCGAGTCCCGGCTCAACGTCATGGTCGGCTTCCCGTTCGGCGGGGTCCTGTCCGTCGCCATCGCCGCGTGCGCCGCGATCGTCTTCCTGCCGCAGGCCGTCGAGGTGTCGTCCCTGTCCCAGATCGTGCTGCCCGTCGCGCTCGCCGGCGGCAAGCTCGCCCTGGCCGTCGTCATCGTCGGGATCGTCGCGGCGACGTTCGGCGCGGCGCTCGAGACCGGCCTGTCCAGCGGGTACACGCTCGCGCAGTTCTTCGGCTGGTCGTGGGGCAAGTTCCGGCGGCCCGCACAGGCGGCCCGCTTCCACCTCACGATGATCATCGCGATCCTGGTGGCTGTGGGCGTGCTCATGACGAGCGTGGACCCGATCCGGGTCACGGAGTTCTCCGTCGTGTTCTCGGCCGTCGCGCTGCCGCTGACGTACCTGCCCATCCTGCTCGTCGCGAACGACCCGGAGTACATGGGCGAGCACGTCAACGGGCGGGCGACGAACGCGCTCGCGCTCGTCTACCTCGTGCTCATCGTCGTCGCGTCCGTCGCGGCGATCCCCCTGATGATCGTGACGGGAGCCGGATCATGAGCCCGCGCGTGCGCCGGTCGTCGCGGCCGTTCCCGTCCGACGAGACCCTGCCCGTCCCGCCGCGCCCGGCCGGCCTGGTCCTCGACGCGCGGCTCCACCTGCTCGACCGGCAGACGCTCGACGTCGACGGCGTCCCGGTCTCGACCGTCGATGACCTCGAGATCGGCCCGCACGAGGCGACGTCGCTGCGCGGCACCGACACCGTGCACGTCACCGGGCTCCTGTACGGCACGGCGTCCGTCACGCGCATCTTCGGCGGGCGCCCACCCGCCTCCCGCCTGCACCGCGTCGACTGGCGGCACGTCACCGACGTCGGCACCACCGTCCGGCTCGGCGTGCACGGCGAGGAGCTCGACGTGCTCTGGCTCGAACGCTGGGTCCGCGACCGCGTCGTCGGACGCATCCCCGGAGGCCGCCATGATCCTGGGTGACCTGCTCGACTCCCCCGTCGTGGACCCGGCCGGGCGCGCCCTCGGGTTCGTGGTCGACGTGCGCCTCGCGCTCGACGGGCCCGTCGAGGGGCTCCTCGCCGCACCGCGCATCCACGGGCTGCTCGTCAGCCCCCGGACCGGGACGTCGTTCCTCGGCTACGAGCGCACGGGCCTGCGGGCTCCCGCCCTGCTCGCCCGGTACCTGCGGTGGCGGCACCGGGGGTCGTTCCTCGTGCACTGGACGGACGTCGACGTCGCCTCGGCCGACCGGGTGACGCTCGTGGAAGGGTACCGGCGCTGGTCGCCCGAGCTGCTCGGAAGCGCACACCAGCGGCCCTGACCCGCACCGTCGTGCTGTGCCCGGCGAGCGCGCCACCGGGCACGGCCCTGTCGGCTCAGGAGCAGAGCACCGCGTCCACCGCGGCGTTGATCCGCTCGGTCGCCGCCTCGGGGTCCTCCATCGCGGCCGGGAGCGCGGTGACTGCCACGGTCACGGCACGTCCGTCCGGTCCGACGCCGCCGCCCGTCTCGAAGCCCATGATGCTGCCGCCGTGCCCCCAGGCGACGCCCCCGCACGACAGGTCCGTGCTGAACAGCCCGAGCCCGTACCGCATGCCCCACTCGGGGACGGCGGCGACGGTCTGCTGCATCTGCGCGAGCATGTCGGGCGAGAGGAGGCGGCCACCCAGCAGCGCGACGAAGAACGCGTTGAGGTCGCTCGGCGTCGACACGATGTCGCCCGCGCCCCAGGCGAAGGACGGGTCGAGCTCGCTCCAGTCGACCAGCTCGCCGCCGGGCGTGGACGCGTGGTAGCCGTGCGGGTGACGGCCGCGGATCCGCTCCTCGCCGCGGTCCGGGACGTACGTGTCGCGCAGGTGGAGGGGCTCGATGATCCGGTGCTCGAGCACCTCGGCCAGGGGCCGGTGGGTCACGCGCTGCACGATCAGGCCGAGGACCACGTAGTTCGTGTTGCTGTACGACCACTCCTCGCCGGCCGGCTTGCCCGGCATCGTGAGCGCCAGGTCGAGGAGCTCGCGCGGTTCGACGTACTGGTGCCGGGTCGCGTCGAAGTCCATCGCCTCGGTGTAGCTCCGGATCCCGCTCGTGTGCTGCAGGAGCTGTCGGACGGTGATCGCGCGGCCGTCGACGCCGTTCCCGTGCACGAGCCCGGGCAGGTAGGTCTCGACGGTCGCGTCGAGGTCCACCGACCCCTCGTCGACGAGCTGCAGCACCGTGACGGCGAGGAACGTCTTGCTGTTGCTGCCGATGCGCACCTGCCCGTCGAGCGGCGCGGGCGCGCCCGTCGCCAGGTCGCCGACGCCGGACCGGTAGTCACGGCTGCGGCCGCGCGCGTCCTGGTAGGTGGCGAGCGCGCCCGGGAAGCCGACGTCGGCGACGAGCGCGTCGAGCTGTCCCTGCACGACGTCGCGCGAGGCGCCGTGCGAC
>JAEWCA010000227.1 GCA_023390875.1 Actinomycetes bacterium | reverse complement strand
GGGGCGTCCGCGACGGGGGGCTACTGCGAGAGCACCGCGGTGATCTCGTCGTTGTCCTTGTCCACCGAGCTGCCGTCACCGAGCACCGCGTTGCGCACGAGCGTGAGCCACGGGCTGTTCGGCGCGTTGAACGCCTGCTGGAAGTTGAGCGCCACCGGGGTGTCGCCCTTGCCGGCGACCTCGTTGATGGTGACGAGGCGCGGGTCCTTCGCGGCGTACTCGTTGTTCGCGAGGTCGCTGCGGGAGACCACGTCGTTGTCCTTGGCGAGCACGCCCACCTGGGCGTCCTCGGACATCATCCAGTTGAGGAAGTTCCAGGCCTGCGCCGCGTTCTTCGAGTCCTTGGAGACGCCGATGCCGTCGCCGCCGACGAACGTCGACTCGCCGCCCTTCGGCCCGGGGATGCCCGCGACGCCGACGTCGAAGCCGGTCGTCGACGACAGCAGGGTCGCCGGGTAGAACATCTGGCCGACCTTGCCCTCGGTGAACCCGGCGGTCCAGGTCGGACCCGCCTCGTCCTTCGACGACGGGAGCACGGCGCCCGAGTCCCACAGGTCCTTCCAGGACGAGTAGATGCTCTTGGCCGTGTCGCTGTTGAGCAGCGACTCGGTGCCGTCCTCGTTCATCACCTGGTCACCGTCGGCCCACACGGACGGGAACCACGTGAACACGAGGCAGCCGCCGCAGTTGAGGCCGGTCGCGGTGCCGTACGTGTCGGGCTTGCCGAGCGCCTGGATCGCCTTGGCGTTCGCCACGTACTCGGTCATGTTGGCCGGGCCCTTGTCGGGGTCGAGGCCGGCCTCCTTGTAGAGGTCCTTGTTCCAGAACAGCATCGACAGGTCGAGGACGAACGGCAGCACGTGCTCCTTGCCGTCCGCGGTCCCGGCGGCCAGGTGCCCCTGGTTGATCGAGTCCTTGAAGCTCAGTCCGTCGATCTGGGCGGTGAGGTCCTGGAACAGGCCCTGCTTGACCCAGTTCGGGACGTAGACGATGTCGGCCGCGAACAGGTCGGGCAGGCCGCCCGAGCCGGCGGCGGCGCCGACCTTGGCCACGTAGTCGTCGTTCGGGACGACCGTGAGCTCGACCTGGTTCTTGTGCGACTCGTTGTAGGCGGCGACGAGCAGCTTGGCCTGCTTCTCGAGCGGCGCCCGGGTCCACAGGGTGAGCTGGGTGCCGTCGTCGGTGCCGTCGGGGCCGGCGCTGACCGCTGCTCCCCCGCCGCTGCTGTCGTCCTTCGCACTGCTGCACGCCGCCAGGCCGACCAGCAGGCCGGCCGTCAGGACCCCGGCGGCCAGGCGCACGCCTGCCGTCCGGGTGCGGGTGATCCTCATGCTGTCTCCTCGTGCTCTCCGTCGAGCGGGTGCCGGGCAGGCACCCCAGGGGTCCATGGGGCGAAACCCTTATCGGTCCTTGCGGATCGACCCGTCCCTCCGCAGGCCCCGATGTCGCGTTCAGGGGCCCTGACGTGCACCCGAAGCGCCAGGTCAGCGTCCGGGCCGAGTATCGAAAGAAGCCGAAAAGGTTTTCTGAAGATAGTTCGGCACGGGGTGGCGCGTCAACGGGTCCCGGCGGTTACAGTTCGATCACGACCGGGCAGCACCGGTCCCGCAGCACAGGAGGTGGACCGTGGCCCGCACGGACCCCGCTCGCGCCGTCACCCTGACGGACGTCGCGCGGCTCGCCGGCGTCTCGGTCGCCACCGCCTCGAAGGCGCTCAACGGCCGCGACCAGGTCAAGGACTCGACCCGCCAACGCGTCGTCGAGGCCGCCGAGCGCCTGTCGTTCAGCCCCAACGCGCTCGCCCGCGGCCTGCTCGCCGGCCGCACCGGCACGGTCGGCCTGCTCACGAGCGACCTCGAGGGCCGGTTCGTCATCCCGATCCTCATGGGCGCCGAGGACGCGTTCGGCGCGGGGCAGGTCAGCGTGTTCCTGTGCGACGCCCGCGGCGACGCCATCCGCGAGCAGTACCACCTGCGCGCGCTGCTCGGCCGCCGGGTCGACGGGCTCATCATCGTGGGCCGCCAGACCGACCCCCGCCCCTCGCTCGGCCCCGACATCCCCGTGCCCGTCGTCTACGCCTACGCACCGTCGGACCACCCCGACGACCGCTCCCTCACGCCCGACAACACCGGCGCGGGCCGCATGGCCGTCGAGCACCTCGTCGCGTGCGGCCGCACGCGCATCGCGCACGTCACGGGCGAGCACGCGTACGCCGCCGCCCGGGACCGTGCCGCCGGTGCGCGGGCCGCGCTCGAGGCCGCCGGGCTCGAGCTCGTGGGCGACGTGATGTACAGCGAGTGGTCCGAGCGGTGGGGCCGCGACGCGACCGCCCTGCTGCTCGAGCAGCACCCCGAGATCGACGCGATCCTGTGCGGCTCCGACCAGATCGCGCGCGGTGCGCTCGACATGGTGCACGGCCTCGGCCGGTCCGTGCCCGACGACGTCGCGGTGATGGGCTTCGACAACTGGGAGGTCCTCACGACCAACTCCCGGCCCGAGCTCACGAGCATCGACGCCAACCTGCAGCAGCTCGGCCGCACCGCCGCGCAGTGGGTGTTCGCCGCGCTCGACGGCAAGGACATCGGCACCGGCACGCAGTTCGTCGACGGCCGCCTGGTGATCCGCGGCTCGACGGTCGCCCGCCGCTGACCGCCCGCCGGCCTGCACGCCCGAGGCGTCAGGC
>JAEWCA010000197.1 GCA_023390875.1 Actinomycetes bacterium | reverse complement strand
CGTCGCCCGCGGCGCGGCGGGCGGCGACCAGCGCGGCCAGCTCGTCGCGGACCACCTGCAGCGTGAGCTTGCCGTCGGCGACCTCGTCGGGCGAGCCGTGCGTGCGGAACACCGGCCGCCCGGGCGGCGAGTCCGGGTCGATCGACGTCGGGCCGGGCGTGTCCTCGACGAGCGGGCACAGCAGCGGCGAGATCACCACGACCGGCGTGCTCGGCAGACCCTCGCGGACGAGGTCGAGGAACCCGTGCACCGCCGGCGCGAACGTGCGGCGGCGGAAGCAGTCGTGGTTGACGACGTTGATGCCGAGCTCGAGCGTGACGACGTCCGCCCGCTGGTCGCGGATCGCGCGCGCGACGTACGGGTCGAGCACCGCGTTGCCCGAGAAGCCGAGGTTGACGAGGTCGACGCCCGCGGCGCGTGCGGCCGTGACGACCCACGTGCCGGTCGGGCCGTCCGCGGCGGCGCCGTGGCTGATCGACGAGCCGTGGTGCACCCAACGGCGCGTCGACGACGGCAGCGGGCGGGGTGCCTGCACCGGCGCGTCGGTGGACAGGCCGCGCAGCCGGACCGTCTCGCCGTACGGGAGCCACACCTCCACCGTCCGCGCCGCCGCCTCGGGGTTGCCGGGCAGCACGAAACGCACGGTCGACGGCGGGCCGGGGTGCTCGACGGTGGTGCCGCGGAGGGGGTCGAGCTCGACGGTCCCCGCCTCGGCCGCGACCCCGCAACCTCGCGGCTGCTCGACGAGCGCGCCGTCGACGACGACGTCCCAACGCTGGGCGGCCGCGGGCGGCTGCGGGTCGACCGCCACCCGGAGCACGTCCACGTCGAGCGCGACGCTCGTCGCCGCTGTGCGGAAGCGCAGCCGGACACCCGCCGGCTGCGTGTCGCACAGCGCCATGAAGTCGTCGGGCATCTGCGCGCGCGTCCACGCCGGCAGCCGGTGCGGCAGCGCACCTCGGTCGGTCTCCTCGACCCAGGCGGCACCGCGGACCTCGACCCGGCTGCTCGGCAGGGCGACCGTGAACGGGAGCGTGCTCGTGCCAGGTGCGGCGGTGGTGGCGGTCGTCATCGTGCTCCCCCGTGAGCGTGCGTGCGGTGGCGGCGCGTGGCTGGACGCGCAGGTCAGTGGATGTTGCCGTGCTCGCGGAACTCGCGCCAGACGTTCTCGAAGAAGTCGTCGTCCTGCGGCATCGGGCGGCGCGGACGCCACCGGAACGTCGGGACGCCCGCGGGGTCGTCGGGCTTGCGCTCGACGACGGCGGTCCAGGGCGACGCGACCTCCGCGTCGGGTCCGTCGGGTCGCGGCGGGGCCCAGGCGGACTCCTGGACGACGTCGTCCAGCGCGCCGCCGTCGAGCCGGAAGCGGAACACGTCCGGCAGGTCGAGCTCGTCGTCCGCGTGCGGGCCGTACCCGACGCGCGGGAGGTCGCCCTCGGGATCGGTGTAGAGGACGGAGCCGCGCGACCGGCCGCCGTGCGCGACGTAGTCGGCCATCGCCGACAGGTACACGTACGCGCACGTGAGGATGTCGCGGACGAGGAACGTGCGGTCGGCCGAGCGGCGGGAGCGCAGGTCGGCGCTGACGGTGTCGGCGTACCCGGAGAGCCAGCCGTGGACCTCGTCGAGCGCCTCGCGGATCGACCGCTCCGAGCGGACCGGGCCGGCCTTCGCGCTCATGAGCACCTGGACCGCGCGCAGCAGGTCGCCGGTGTTGTCGGGGGTGCCGTCGGCCGCGCGCGCGCCTGCGTCGGCGAGCAGGGTCGTCGCGGCGTCCAGCACCGGCGCGGCAGCCGCGGCGAACACGTCGTCCGGGACCGGTGCGGCCGTACGCCTGGCGGCCACGAACTGCGCCGCCCGCGTCGCGCCGACCTGGCCGCTGTTCAGCGCGGCGCCGCCGGGCCGGTACACGCCGTGCGCGCCAGCTGCCTCGCCGACCGGGAAGAACCCGGCGACGTTCGACTGCCACCACGCGTCCACGACGAGGCCGCCGTTGTTGTGCTGCGCGCACACGTCGACCTCGAGCATGTCCGTCTCGAGGTCCACGTACGGGTTCTTGTGCAGGTAGAACTGGTAGGCGGGCTCGTTCATCCGCCGCAGGCGCTGGATGGGCGTGCCGAACAGCACGTCGGCCCGCGCCAGGTAGTCGTGGGCCTCGGGGCTCAGCTCGTCGGCGTCGAACGTGTCGCGCACCGGGTTGCGCCGGAAGTCGAGGAACACCCGCCGCCCGCGCAGCACGGTCTCGCGGTACACGAGCAGGTCGATGAGGCTCGAGCCGTCGCGGGCCTTCCGGATGTCGAACGGCCACTGGTACCCCTTGAGGAACACCATCGACAGCAGGCGCCCGTAGTCGGGGACGGCCTCGGTGAGGAACTCACGCTCGTCGTCCCCGTCCTGGTCCGTCGAGACGAACCGCGGCACCACCTGCATGTACGTGCCGGAGACGTTCCAGCGCGGCTTGGTCGACGCCAGGCCGAACTGCCACTCGGTGAGGTTCTTGCCGTGCACGCCCGCGCGGTACGCCGCGCCCGACGCACCCCACTGGCCGTTCGGGAAGACCCGCGTCGCGTACATCCCGGCGGGTCCGCCCGTGGCGTAGACGAGGTTCGTGCAGCGGAACAGCAGCCACGGGCTCTGCTCGCCGTCGTGCGGGACGTCGGTGCGCAGCACGAGCAGCCCCCGGACCTCGCCCTCCTCCACGACGACGTCGACGACCCGGCACTCGTCGAAGATCCGCGTGCCGTTGCGGTGGACCTTCTTCTCCAGCTGCTCGACCATGCTGCGGCTCGTGTACGGGCCGACCGACGTGGCCCGACGACGTGGGTCGTGGTCCGTCTTGTAGCCGATGAACTCGCCGAACCGGTTCTGCGGGAACGGGACGCCGAGGTCGCAGAGCCGGAGGAACCCGCGCGCGCTCAGGGCGGCCTCGGCGAGCGCGTTGTCGCCGTCCATCGCGCCGCCCGCGTAGAGCGTCTCGGCCATCTCACGGACGCTGTCGCCGTCGCCGCCGCTCAGCGTGAGCTTGTAGTAGGTCTGCTTGTCGCTGCCCGCGTTGCGGCTCGACCCCGCGTTGACCTTGTCGGCCACCATGACGACGTCGTCCTGGCCGAGCTCCCACAGCCGGTCCGCCGCGCAGAAGCCCGCCGAGCCGGTGCCGACCACGACCGTGCTGGCGGTGACGACGGGGACGTGGTGCTGCCCGACGCGAAGCGTGTCCTCGCGCATCACAGCACCGGGATGTGCATGCCGCCGTCGACGTGGAACACCTCGCCGGTCGAGTACGGGGCCTGGCCGGCGGCGAGGATCGACACCGCGCCCGCGACGTCGGCGGGGCGGCCCCAGCGGTTGATCGGGGCGAGGCCGTGCTCGATCATCGCGTCGTACTTCGCGGTGACGCCCGCCGTCATGTCCGTCGCGATCACGCCCGGGCGGACCTCGTAGACCACGATGCCCTCCGGGGCGAGCCGGACGGCCCACAGCTGGGTGGCCATCGCGACGCCCGCCTTGGAGACGCAGTAGTCGCCGCGGTTGGTGGAGACCGTGGTCGCCGAGACGGACGAGACGTTGACGACGGTCGCGACGGGGGCGTCGTGCACCGAGGTGCCCGCGTCGGCGGCGGCCTTGTCGCGCAGCTCGATCACCCGGCGGGCGAACGTCTGGGTGAGGAAGTACGGGCCGCGCAGGTTGATGCCGAGGACGCGGTCGAAGCTCTCGGTCGTCGCGTCGAGCAGGTCGGCGCGGACCGTCGGGGCGACGCCGGCGTTGTTCACCAGCAGGTCGAGGCGTCCCCAGGCGTCCGCGGCGTCGTCGACGTAGCGGGTGTGGTCGGCCGGGTCGGCGACGGAGCCACGGACGTAGCGGACCCGGTCGTCGCCCGCGTCCGCGCGGAGCTCGGCGAGCAGGTCGGTCGGCTCCTCACGCGTGGCGAGGATCGAGACGGCGAAGCCGTCGGCCAGCAGGCGGCGGGTGATGCCGAGGCCGATGCCCCGGTTCCCTCCGGTGACGAGTGCGACGGGGGGCATCGTTGCCTTCCTCGATGGTGCGGGTCTGCGTCGATCGTGACATCGGACCGCGAGTTTGGCAAGCGCTTTCCTCAACGGGACGACAACACCGCTCGACCGGGAGCCCCGGACCGTCACACGGCGCGCAGGTACTCCGCGAGCATCGTCGGGAGATCGTCGGCGCCCGGCATCGTGATCCGCGCGTAGCCGTCCGACGCGTCGACGTAGTCCGTGGCGACGACCGCAGCGCCCGGGAGCCGGACGGCCGTCGACCCGTAGACGGCGCCGCCGCGCCCCTCGCCGGCCCAGGCGTCCAGGTCGTCGTCGGCCACCCCGGCGACCAGGCCGAGCGCCGCGGCGTCGCGCACCGCCCGCAGGCGCAGGAGTCCGATCCCGACGACCCAGCCCATGTCCGCGCCCGCCGCGGCGAGCTCGTCGAGCACGTCGACGGGACCGACGACGAGCGTGCCCGCACCCGGGGCCGGGGCGCGGTCGTCGACGACCGTGCCCGTCGCCCCCAGCAGGCGCGCGAGCGTGCCCGCGAGGTCGTCGAGACGCTGCTCCACCCGGAGCGGCACCTCGACCGCACCCGCGTCCGTGACGCGCGTGACCCGCCCGCCGCCGGGCACCACCACGACGTGCTGGACGTCCACCCGTGCCTCCCCTCGCGGCCGACCGGCCTGCGGTCGCCGCTACGCCTTCTCGACCACGATGTCGATGTCGAAGAAGTAGGGCACCTGGTCGGCCTGGTCCAGACCGTACTTCGTGAGCAGGTGCTGGTCGGAGATCACCCGGCCCGCCGGCTGCATGCTGCCCTGGCCGAGCGAGTACTTCACGGAGGCGATCCGGCCGCCGGCCTGGATGATCGCGTTCGCGGCGTAGGTCACCGAGTGGCAGGTGAGGGCGGCGGCGTCGAGCGACGAGCCCTGCTTGTACGCCGCCCCGAGATGGGCGACCGAGCGCCTGTTGATGATCGTGCTGATGTGGACCGTGCGCGGCTTGCCGAAGAACGACGCGCCGACCTGCTGCTCCATGAGCTTCATGCACCGGATCGTCATGTACGTCTCGAGCGGCGTGCCACGGTTCGCGACCATGGGCGGGTCGATGTTCAGCCAACGCATCGCGCTCGGGATCCGGTCGAGGAACGCCTGGTCCAGCGTGAGGACCCCCGTCCTCCCGTCGTACGTCCGGACCATGCGGCCGGTCTCGCCCGTCGGCGCCCTCACCTCCGTCCGGACCTGCGCGCCCCCGCCCCACCTCGGGGTGACGTTGTCGGTGAACGTCCAGCCCGTCGGGGCCGTCGCGGGGTCGACGCTCGCGTACAGCCCCGGGACGATCGCGTCCGTCCGCGTCGGGGTGCCGCCCGGGCCGCCGCTGGGCCCACCGCTCGCCCCCGGGCCCGCGGCCTGCTGCGGAC
>JAEWCA010000158.1 GCA_023390875.1 Actinomycetes bacterium | reverse complement strand
GTCCGGCAGGGACCGGACGCGCCGTCAGGAATCCTCGCCAGCTGCTCATGTCTCGCCTCACTCGACCGCGGCGCAGGAGCTGCGCAGCTGTGCGATGGATGCCGGGCCGTCCATGACCTGGACGTTGTCGACGGTGCCGAGCCACGCGTGCGCCGCGTTGCCGCCCGCCAGTCCGCGGCCCAGCTTCAGCGCGCCCGCCGCGTAGAACGTCGAGGGCAGCGAGACCGAGTCGGAGAGAACGGGCGTCGGGTTGGTCTCGAGGGTCGCCACGGACCCGACCCGGCAGACCGACACCTGGATCGTGTCGCTCGACCGGATGCCGGCCACGTGGTACCACTGCCCGGTCTCGACCGGCACTGTCGACAGAGCGCGCAGGACCTCCGACGACGAGGCGTCGGTCTTGGCGACCGAGAACGCCCAACAGATGTCATTGTCGGTCGCGCACGCTGAGTCGTTGACCGTGCCGAGCTCGAACTGGCTGATGTTCGTGCCGTCCTGGCTCACGGCTGTGGCGTTGCCGGTGCCGTCGGCCTTGACGAAGGCCATCACCGAGTACTGCACGTTCGTCGGGACTACAGGACCCGACGTCTGCGCCACGTCGGACGCGGCGTCGAACTTCAGCGCCTTGTCCGTGGTGCTGAAGCCGGTCTCCGTGAGCATGCCGGGGACCCACGTCGTCGACGAGCTCACCGTCAGCGGGAACCTCGACCCGCTGGTCCCGGCACCGCTGGCCGACGTGCCGTCGCCCTCGTCGAGCCGCCACACGCCCGGGAACTTCACGATGAACGGATGGACCGTGGCGTCCTGGGTCGTGTTGCCTGCCCGGTCGACGGACTTCACGTACAGCGTGTGCGCACCGGCCACCGTGGGGTTGTAGGCGATCGTCGCGCTGCCGCCGAGCGCCACATTCGCCGTCTGGTTCACGGCGTCGGTGTCGAACGAGTACTTGTAGCTGACGATGTCGGACGAGGTGCCGGGCGACAGCGTGAACTGGCCCGTCAGGCCCAGACCGCCGGCCGCGGTGTTCTTCTCGTACACGGCGGGCTGCCCGGCCACGGGCGTGACGGTAGGCGGCACGGGGAGCGTCGAGTCGACCGTGAACTCGCACGCCCCTTGCGAGCTGCCCAAGCCGTACTGGGCGTCGACCGGCAGGACCCGCCACTGGTAGGTGTGCCCGTCCTTGAGGACGTTCGGGCTGACGGTCACCTTGTGCTCCGCGCCGGAGCCCTGGGCGGCGGAGTTGACCGCCCACACGGCGCCCCCCGTCGCGGCGTCGATCACGTCGAACTGGCCGTAGACCGAGTTACCGTCCGGGTCGGACAGCGTGGCGACCAGTGTCGGCGTCAACGAACGGATGTACGGACGGCTCGCGCCGACCACGCATGCCGTGCTGGGGTTGTCTGTGCGCAGGCCTGCGGGAGGGTTGGGGGCGCGGTTGTACTCCACCGAGTAGCCCGCGTCCCAGCGGTACCGCTTCCAGTACGCCATGCTGCTCTCGTTGGCAGCGAGGCCCAGAGCGAGGACCCCGGCATTGACGTCGGCGACGGCCTGCGCCGACTCGGTCGCGTCGAACTCGATCCATCGCACGGGCTGGCCAGCGCACTTGTCCTTGTGCGCGACTGTCACAGTGCTCTGCGCTACGAGGAAACCGCCGTCCCATCCGACGGTGCTCGAGTTGAAGTCGTTGACGCGGTACAACGTGACCGGTTGGGCGGTGCAGTTGTAGGAGTGCGTACCGACGGCGGCGAACGTCGCTCGGATGATGTTGCTCCGGTCCAGGGCGCCGATCGCGTCGAGGCCCACAAAGCGCCACAGGAGCCGAGACCTGAAGACCTTGCTGCACGACGAGTCGTTGCACAGCCCGACGCCTTCGTCCGTCCAGCCTGTCTTGGTGCCCCACTCGGTGCGCACGGCTGCGTACTGCTGCAGCGACGCGCTCACGCCGGGATCGATGTAGACCGGCCACACGGTGTCCGGGTCTGTGAGCAGGGAGTCGACCGGCGACACGGAGACCTCCGTGTCGGAGACGGCGATCGGCATGGTCGCCACAGTCTCTGCGCCGATCGGCGCGACCGCGCGATCCACCTTCACGCCGGCCGCTTCTGCCTCGCGCAGGACGGCGCTCTCGTCGGCGAGGCGCTGGAGCGGGGTCGTGCGCAGGAGAGGGCTCGCCGTCGGTGGGGTCGCGGAGTCCCACATGGTCGGCGGGGGGCTCGAGAACACCGCCTCGCCCGATGAGTCAAGCGCCTCGAAACCACCGCCATTCTGGTGGATATCGAGGTCCTTCGACGCCTCGATCGGGAAGCGCAGGGTGTCCAGCCGCGGGTCGGCCGCCGCTTCGGGCGTCTCGACCCGAAGCACTTCGGTGAAGCCGGTCGCGTCTGGCGTCACGGTGACGACGAGGTCGACGTCGGGGAGGACGTCCTCGTACACGACCTGGTCGTCGTGGACCACGGGCTGAGGAAGGTCGAACGGCACGTCGAAAGTCAGGGTGTGTCCGTCCCTCTCGAGGGTCGCGAGCGGCGCGCCGTCGGTGCCGTCGCTGAAAGTCATCGGGCTGACGGCGGCCGCCACGACGAGCCCGTCGGTGCTCTCGACGACGGAGCTGTCGACCGGCACCCACTTGCCGTCCTCCTGTGTCCGCACGGCCGCCGTCGAGATCTCGAGGCGCATGTTCCCGTTCGGCTGCGCATAGACCGTCTGCCAGCTGGTGCGCTCGCCGACCACCTCGACGTCCTTCTTGCACGCGACCGCGAGCTCGGCCGCCGCACCGTCGGTGTCAGCGGGCTCCGAGCAGTCCGGAGCCGACGCCGCCGCAGGCGCGGTCGGCCCGGTCAGCGGTGCTCCGGAGGCCGTCGTGCCGACGAGCAGCAGGGCCAGCACCGGGACGACGCCCCGCCTCGCGAGTGCACCAGGCACGACGACCTCCTCGATCTCAAGGCGGCGCGGACGCGGCCGCGCCGTTGACGGCGAGGCGGGGGACCTCGCACGGCACGACTCGGTCGGTGGCTAGGGGCGAACCGAACTATGGGGGGCCAGTTCCCGTGTGACGGAAGTCATGTTGACGTTGACGCGTGCGATGTGCGATATGGCATGGTTTGCGACTTGCGTCGGAGCGGTGCGCGGTCTGCGGGCACGGATACCGGACGAACTCGTCTCGGCAGGCGAGCATGGTTGCCCACCATGTGATCCGCGAACTACCATCGCCGCAACCATCCAGAGCGGCCGAGAGACCTGGCTCGACGACGCCGCAGCAACCCCCCTCCCCGGCGAGGGTGTGGGTGCTTCCGCCAGGGTCGATGGAGTGAGACATGTGCGTGCGTGACCCCCGACCCTGCACCCACCGGTGCGAGCGGTGACCGCCGCGACAGCGAGCGAGCGCGTGCCGGGCCTCCACGTCGCCGAGTCCCGGCGTCCGCGCGCCGCGGTGGACCGCCCGACGGTGTCGTTCGAGCTGTTCCCGCCGCGCAACCCTGACGCCGCACCGCGCCTGTGGGCGACGATCCAGGCGCTCGAGGCCGCGCACCCCGACTTCGTGTCCGTCACCTACGGGGCGTCCGGCAAGACGCGCACGACCACCCGCCAGCTCGTCCGGCGGCTGCTGCGCGAGACGTCGCTCAACCCGATCGCCCACCTGACCTGCGTCGGGACGTCGCGCGCGGAGATCACGACGATCGTCGAGGAGTTCCTCGACGAGGGCGTCCGCTCGTTCCTCGCCCTGCGCGGCGACCCGCCCGCGGACCAGACCGACTGGCAGCCCCACCCGGACGGCCTGCACACCGCGAGCGAGCTCGTCGAGCTGCTCCGCGAGCTCGAGCAGCAGCGGTGCGCGACGAGCCCGTCGCAGGCTGTCCGCGCCCGCGTCCGTCCGCTGTCGGTCGCCGTCGCGGCGTTCCCGCGCGGCAACGCGGCCACCGGTGGCACCCGCGCGCAGGACGTCGCGAGCCTGCTCGCCAAGCAGCAGGCCGGCGCCGACTTCGCGATCACGCAGGTGTTCTTCGAGGCCGACGCCTACCTCGGGCTCGTCGCCGAGGCCCGCGAGGCGGGCGTCACGATCCCGATCATCCCGGGCATCATCCCGACCACCGACCCGGCCCGGCTGCTGCGCGTGCAGGAGCTCACCGGCGTGCAGGTGCCGTCGTCGCTGCTGGACCTGCTGGGTGCCGCGGACGACGAGCTCGACCGGCACCGCCGGGGCATCCGCGCGAGCGTCGACCTCGTCCAGGGTGTCCTCGACGGCGGTGCGCCCGGCATCCACGTCTACACGTTCAACCAGCACCACGCCGCGCTCGACCTGCTCGAGGGCGCCGACCTCGACGGTGGGGCCCGGACCCCCCGTCACGCGATTCCGACCACGTCCGACCTCTGAGGGACCGACACACCATGACCAGCACCCCCACGTTCCCCGCCGGCTCCGTCCTGGGCTACCCCCGCATCGGGCCGCGTCGTGAGCTCAAGAAGGCCATCGAGTCGTTCTGGGCCGGCCGCTCCACCGCGGACGAGGTCGAGGCCGTCGCCGCCGACCTGCGCCGCCGCACCCGCACGCGCCTGGCCGAGCTGGGCCTGAGCACGAAGGACGCGGCGATCCCGAGCGCGTTCTCCTTCTACGACCACGTGCTCGACGCGTCGGCCGTGGTCGGCGCCGTGCCGGCCCGCTTCGCGGACCTGGTCGACGAGAACGGCCGTCTGGACCTCGCGGGCTACTCGACGGTGGCCCGTGGCCGCGGCGACGACCTGCCGCTCGAGATGACGAAGTGGTTCGACTCGAACTACCACTACCTGGTCCCCGAGATCGGCCCCGACACCGCGTTCCGCTACGCGAGCGACCGCCCGGTCCGCGAGTTCACCGAGGCGCTGGCCGACGGTGTCCTCACGCGCCCGGTCATCGTCGGCCCGGTCACGTACCTCGCGCTGGCGAAGGCCGCCGAGGGCTCGCCGGAGGGCTTCGCGCCGATCGACCGCCTGCAGGACCTGCTGCCCGTCTACGCCGAGCTGCTGCGCGACCTCAAGGCCGCCGGCGCCACGTGGGTGCAGCTCGACGAGCCCGCCCTCGTGTCCGACTCGATCGAGGTGCCCGCCGAGCAGCTGCTCGCCGCGGTCGTCGAGGCGTACCGCGCCCTGGCCACCGAGCTCACCGACCGCCCGGCGATCTTCGTCGCGGCCCCCTACGGCGACCTCGGCCCGGCGCTCCCGGTGCTCGCGGCCACCGACGTCGAGGCCATCGGCATCGACCTGGTCCGCGGCCACGCGCCGTCGGAGAAGGTCCCCGGCCTCGAGACGAAGACGCTGGTCGCCGGCGTGATCGACGGCCACAACATCTGGCGTGCGGACCTCGACGCCAAGCTGCAGGTCCTCGAGCAGCTCGAGGGCCTCGGCGCGGCCGCGGTCGCGGTCGGCACGTCGACGTCGCTGTTCCACGTCCCGCACGACACGGCCGACGAGCCGAACCTCGACCCGACCCTGAAGAGCTGGCTCGCGTTCGCGGACCAGAAGGTCGGCGAGGTCGTCACGCTCGCCGAGGGCCTGACCGAGGGCCGCGAGGCGATCCACGAGCAGCTCCTCGCCGCGACCGACGCGGTCAACTCCCGCAAGACGGCCCCCGGCGTGGTCCGCCCCGAGGTGCGCGAGCGCGTCGCGGCCCTCACGGAGGACGCGTTCAACCGCGGCACCTGGGAGAACCGCAAGGAGCAGCAGGCCAAGCGCCTCGACCTGCCCCCGCTGCCCACCACGACCATCGGCTCGTTCCCGCAGACCACCGAGATCCGCGTGGCCCGTGCCGCGTTCGGCCGCGGCGAGCTCACGGCCGAGCAGTACGAGGACGAGATGAAGGCGGAGATCCGCCGCGTCGTCGAGCTGCAGGAGAAGATCGGCCTCGACGTGCTCGTGCACGGCGAGCCCGAGCGCAACGACATGGTGCAGTACTTCGCGGAGAACCTCGACGGGTTCGCCGTGACGCAGAACGGCTGGGTCCAGTCGTACGGCTCGCGCTGCACCCGCCCGTCGATCCTGTGGGGCGACGTCAGCCGCCCGGCGCCGATCACGGTGGCGTGGGCGCAGTACGCGCAGTCGCTGACCCACAAGCACATGAAGGGCATGCTCACCGGCCCGGTGACGATCCTCGCGTGGTCGTTCGTCCGCGACGACCAGCCGCTCGGCGACACCGCCAACCAGGTCGGCCTCGCGCTGCGCGACGAGATCAACGACCTCGAGGCCGCCGGCATCGCGATCATCCAGGTCGACGAGCCCGCCCTGCGCGAGCTGCTCCCCCTGCGCGAGGAGGACCACGCGGCCTACCTCGACTGGTCGGTCCGCTCGTTCCGCCTCGCGACGGCCGGCGTCCGCGACGACACGCAGATCCACACGCACCTGTGCTACTCGGAGTTCGGCGAGATCATCGGCGCGATCGACGGTCTCGACGCGGACGTCACGTCCATCGAGGCGGCCCGCTCGAAGATGGAGATCCTCGGCGACATCAACGCGGCCGGCTACCCGCGTGCGGTCGGCCCGGGCGTCTACGACATCCACTCGCCGCGCGTCCCCAGCGAGGGCGAGGTCGAGGAGCTCCTCACCGAGGCCGTCAAGGCGATCGCCGTCGACCAGCTCTGGGTCAACCCGGACTGCGGCCTCAAGACGCGTCGCTACGAGGAGGTCGCCCCGTCGCTCGAGCACATCATCGAGGCGACGAAGGCCGTCCGCGCGACGCTCTGACCCCGTCCTGACGACGAAGGCCCCGACTGCTCGATGCGGCCGGGGCCTTCGTCGTGCGGCGGAATCACGCGCGCGGCGGACGTGCTCGGGCCGCTCGACGGGCTACGGTGGCGGGACCGTGCGCCCGCTGGGGCCTGCGCCGAACGGGTGATCTCGGAAACCCGTCGAGCGAACGAACGGGACGATCCCGGACATGAGAGCGCTCCCTCGCCCCTGCACGGCCGTTGGTCCCGGGTGCGGCCGCCGTACGGACTCATCTTCGCGGCGCAGATGCCGATGATGCAGTCACGACGCATGGACGCGGGGACCCCTCGCGACCTCGAGCGGCGTCCGCCAACGAAGTACGACGGAAGAGAGCCACCGAGATGGCAACGTGTGAGGAGTGCAGCTCCGCGGTCCAGCAGTGCGCGAAGTGCGACGGCGCCGGCCGCATCCGCTGGAAGGGTGAGTGCACCCTCTGCAAGGGCACCGGCTCCGTCTGCTCGGGCAACTCGAACCACCGCTGGTGAGCCCGGGCGCGCTCAGCCGACGATGACATCGGCCACGCGCGCCACGAGGGCCTCGACGATGCGGACGTCCGCATCCAGCCAGGGCACGTCCAGCCACTGCCCGACCGGGAGCCACCGCAGCTCGTCGTGCTCGACGAGCGGTGCCGGCGTCCCCTCGACGAGCTCCGCGAGCCACAGCCGCATCACGTAGTCGTCGGTCAGCCGCCACGCGCCACCGTCAGGCCCGACGAGCTCGCCGCCCAGTGCGATCCGCACGCCGAGCTCCTCACGGATCTCGCGGTGCAGCGCGTCCTCCGCGGTCTCGCCCGGGTCGACCTTGCCGCCCGGGAACTCCCAGCGGCCCGCGAGCCGCGCCGGGACCGCCCGGCGAGCGGCGAGGAGGACCGTCGGGTCGTCCAGGTCGTCGACGAGCGCGGCCGCGACGACGAGCACGGGTGCGGTCATGCGGCGATTGTGCCAGCCGTCGTCGACGAACCGCGGACATGACGACGGCCCGGTCGCCCGGGCCGTCGCGGAGAAGTCTGGCAGGAGGAGTCGGACGGAGTTCAGCGGATCCCGTGCGCCACGGCCCAGGCGACCGCCTCGGCCCGGGTGGAGACACCGATCTTCCGGTAGACGCTGCGCACCTGCGACTTCACGGTGTTGCGCGTCACGAACAGCCGCGTGGCGATCTCCTCGAGCGTCACGTCCTCGGCCAGCTCTGCCAGGACCACCCGCTCGCGGCGCGTGAGCGCCTCGGTCACGGTCCCGACGGTCCCAGTCGTCTCCAGCATGGTCATCATGTCCTCCGGTTGCGCGTGGATGCCGTCTTCTCCGGCTCCGCTGTGGGCGGCGTACCGGATGAGAGGTGACATCCCGGGCGTCATGACGCCGGTTTGGTCATCTCGTCAACACGAACTTCGTGGGAACCGATCCCGCTGCCACCCACAATGAACGAGGCATCGGCAGAGAGATACATCCCGTGTGCTACAGGCGTGTGACGTTCACTCGTCCGGCCGATACCTCCTGTCCGGAACATCCGATATGCACAGTGACCTACGTCACGCCTGGGACTGTGCGGCGTACTCGTCGGCGGTGAGGAGCGGGCCCGTCCCGGTCACGTCGACCTTGAGGAGCCAGCCCGCGCCGAAGGGGTCGGAGTTGACGACCGACGGGTCGTCGACGGCGGCCTGGTTGACCTCGACGACCGTCCCCGTCACGGGCGAGAACAGCTCCGAGACCGACTTGGTCGACTCGATCTCACCGACGACGGACCCGGCGGTCAGCTCCTCGCCGACGGCGGGCAGCTCGAGGTAGACGATGTCGCCGAGCGCGTCGGCGGCGGTGGAGGTGATCCCGACCGTGGCGGGTGAGCCGTCCTCGAGCCACTCGTGCTCGACGGTGTAGTGCAGGTGGGTGGGGAGGGTCATCTGGGCTCCAGTGGTCGGGTCCGGCTCGACGATGTGTGGCCGACGGTGCGTGCTCGATCGACGAGGTCGATCGTCAACGAGGACGACGGTAGAAGGGAAGCGCCACGACGCGCACCGGCTCGGCACGGCCGCGGACGTCGACCGCGAGCTCGGTGCCGGGTTCGGCGTGCGACGGGTCGACGTACGCCATCGCGACGGGGTGGCCGAGGGTCGGCGACGGGGCGCCCGACGTGACGGTGCCGACCGTCTCGGCGCCGTCGTCGGCGGACGCGAGCACCGGGTAGCCGTGGCGGGCCGCCCGTCGGCCGAGGCCTTCGAGCCCGACGAGCGTGCGGGTCGGCTCGGCGGCGGCGCGGGCCTCGAGCGCCTCGCGGCCGACGAACGGGAGCGGCCTGCCGTCGGCGTCCACCTTGTCGAGCTTCACCACGCGGCCGAGGCCGGCGTCGTGCGGGGTCGTCGTGCGGTCGAGCTCGTTGCCGTACAGCGGCATGCCGGCCTCGAGGCGGAGGCTGTCGCGGGCCGAGAGACCGGCCGGGACCAGGCCATGCGGCTCGCCCGCGGCGAGGAGCGCGCGCCACAGGGCCGGTGCCCGGTCGGCGTCGACGAACAGCTCGAAGCCGTCCTCGCCCGTGTAGCCCGTGCGGGCGACGAGCGCGTCGATGCCTGCGACCGTCGCCTGGGTGGCGGTGTAGTACTTGAGCGCGCGCACCTCGTCGACGTGTGCCGGCTCCGTGAGCGACGTGACGATCGCCTCCGCGTGCGGGCCCTGGACGGCGACGAGCGCGGTGCGCAGCGAGGCGTCGTCGAGCGTGGCGTCGAAGGCGGCGATGCGGTCGGTCAGCGCCTCGCGGACCACGGCGACGTTCGACGCGTTGGCGACCACGACGAACCGCTCGTCGGCCAGGCGGTACACGACGAGGTCGTCGATCACGCCGCCGTCCTCCGCGACGATCATCGTGTACCGGGCCCGGCCCGGCGCGAGCGCCGACAGGTTGCCGACGAGGGCGCCGTCGAGCGCGGCCCCCGCCTGCGGGCCGGTGACCTCGAGCTCGCCCATGTGGGACAGGTCGAACAGGCCCGCGGCCGTGCGGACCGCGGTGTGCTCGGCGATGTCGGACGTGTAGCGCAGCGGCATCTGCCAGCCCGCGAAGCTGGTCAGGGCGGCGCCCAGGGCGACGTGCTCGTCGTGCAGCGGGGAGCGGACATCCTCGGTCACAGCGGCTCCTGTCTCAAGGGTGGCGTTCACTCGGCGAACGCCTCGACGGGCGGGCACGAGCAGATGAGGTTCCGGTCGCCGCGGGCGCCGTCGATGCGGCGGACGGGCGGCCAGTACTTGCCGGCGCGCAGCGCGGGCACCGGGAAGGCGGCGAGCTCGCGGCCGTACGGGTGGTCCCACGCGTCGGACGTGACGCTCGCCGCCGTGTGCGGGGCGTGGCGGAGCGGCGAGTCCTCGACGGTCCACGTGCCCGCCTCGACCGCGTCGATCTCCCCGCGGATCGCGAGCAGGGCGTCGACGAACCGGTCGAGCTCGCCGAGGTCCTCGCTCTCGGTCGGCTCGACCATGAGCGTGCCCGCGACGGGGAAGGACAGCGTCGGGGCGTGGAAGCCGTAGTCCATGAGCCGCTTCGCGACGTCCTCGGCCGTCACCCCGGTCCGCTTGGTGATGTCGCGCAGGTCGAGGATGCACTCGTGCGCGACCAGGCCGTTCGGGCCCGTGTAGAGGACCGGGAAGTGGTCGCGTAGGCGGGCCGCGAGGTAGTTGGCGGCGAGCACCGCGGTCTCGGTCGCGACGCGCAGCCCCTCGGCACCCATGAGGGCGACGTACGCCCACGAGATGGGCAGGATGCCGGCCGAGCCGTAGGGGGCGGCCGACACGGGGGCGACGGCGTCTTTCGCCGCTCCCGGCGTCGGGTTGCCCGGGAGGTAGGGAGCGAGGTGCTGTGCGACGGCGACCGGGCCGACGCCGGGGCCGCCGCCGCCGTGCGGGATGCAGAACGTCTTGTGCAGGTTGAGGTGGCTGACGTCCCCGCCGATCTCGCCGGGCTTCGCGAGCCCGACCAGAGCGTTGAGGTTCGCGCCGTCGATGTACACCTGCCCACCGGCCTGATGTACGAGGTCGCAGACCGTGCGCACACCCTCCTCGTAGACGCCGTGGGTCGAGGGGTACGTGATCATGATCGCGGCCACCTGCGGGCCGTGCTGGTCGAGCTTCGCGCGCAGGTCGTCGAGGTCCACGGACCCGTCGTCGGCCGTCGCGACGACGACCACGCGCATGCCCGCGAGCGCCGCGCTGGCCGCGTTGGTGCCGTGCGCCGAGGCGGGGATCAGGCAGATGTCGCGGACCGGGTCGCCGTCCTGGTGCTTCGCGGCGTGGTACGCGTGGATCGCCAGCAGGCCGGCGAACTCGCCCTGCGAACCGCCGTTGGGCTGCACCGACACCGCCGCGTACCCGGTGATCTCCGCGAGCCACTCCTGCAGCTCGGTGACGAGCTCGGCGTAGCCCACGGTCTGGTCGGCGGGGGCGTACGGGTGGATGCTCGCGAAGCCCGGCCACGAGATGGGCTCCATCTCGACCGTCGCGTTGAGCTTCATCGTGCACGAGCCCAGCGGGATCATCGTGCGGTCGAGGGCCAGGTCCTTGTCGGAGAGGCGGCGCAGGTAGCGCAGCATCGCGGTCTCCGAGCGGTGCAGGTGGAACACCGGATGCGTGAGGTACGGCGTCGTGCGGCGCAACTCGCTCGGCAGCGCCGTGGTGGGCGCACCCGCCGCCGCCCGCAGCGCCGTCGCCTCGACGGCCTCGACGCCCACCTCGTCCGGGTCGACCCGCGTCGCACCCGCGTCGGCGAAGGCCAGCGCGACCGCCATGACGTGCTGGTCGGCGGTCTTCTCGTCGCACGCGACCTGCACGTGGTCGTCGTCCGGCGCCCACAGGTTGATGTCCCCGCGCGCCGCTGCCTCGACGACCGCACGCGCCTTGCCCGGGACGTGCGCCTGCACGGTGTCGAAGAACCGGTCGTGCGTGACCGTGACCCCCGTCGCGCGCAGCACCGTCGCGATCGCCTCGGCACGGTTGTGCACGCGCTCGGCGATCGCCCGCAGCCCGTCGGGCCCGTGGTACACCGCGTACATCGACGCGACGACCGCGAGCAGGGCCTGCGCCGTGCAGATGTTGCTCGTCGCCTTCTCCCGACGGATGTGCTGCTCACGCGTCTGGAGCGCGAGCCGGTACGCACGAGCGCCGTCCGCGTCGACCGAGACGCCCACCAGGCGGCCCGGCAGCATCCGCTCGAGACCGTTGCGCACCGCCATGAACGCCGCGTGCGGCCCACCCGCGAACAGCGGGACGCCGAACCGCTGCGCCGACCCGACCGACACGTCCGCGCCGAGCTCGCCCGGGCTCGTCAGCAGCGTGAGCGCGAGCAGGTCCGCGGCGACCGTCACGAGCGCTCCGCGCTCCTTGGCCTGCTGCACCACGGCGCTCAGGTCGCGGACCAGGCCCGACGCGCCGACCTGCTGCAGCACGACACCGAGCAGCGCGCCGTCGACGTGCGGGAGCCCGTCGCTCAGGTCCGCGACGACGACCGGCAGCCCGATGGCCTCCGCGCGCCCGACGGTCACCGCGAGCGACTGCCCGAACAGCTCCGAGTCCAGGACGACCGTGCCGTCCTTGTTCTTCTGCGCGCGCCACATCAGCGCGACGGCCTCGGCGACCGCGGTGGCCTCGTCGAGCAGGCTCGCGTTCGCGATGTCCAGGCCCGTGAGGTCCGTGACCATCGTCTGGAAGTTCAGCAGCGCCTCGAGCCGGCCCTGCGAGATCTCCGGCTGGTACGGCGTGTACGCCGTGTACCAGGCGGGCGACTCCAGCACGTTCCGGCGGATCACCGCGGGCGTGATCGTGTCCGAGTAGCCCTGGCCGATCATCTGCGTCATCACACGGTTGCGGCCGGCGATCACCCGCAGGTCGGCGAGCACCTCCTCCTCGGACCGCGCCGCCGGCAGGTCGAGGGGACGCTCCGAGCGGATCGACGCCGGCACCGCCGCGTCGACGAGCGCGTCGAGGCTGTCGTACCCGACGGCCGAGAGCATCCGAGCCGTCTCCTCGCCGCGCGGACCGATGTGCCGGTCGGCGAAGTCCTGCGCCGCGGGGGTGTGCTCGACCGCCGTGAACGGGAGGGCGTCGGGGGTGCCGTCCAGCCCGATCGGCGGGATCACCGGGATCGTCGTCGGGACGTCGTGCAGATCGGTCACAGCTGCTCCGGGGGCTCGCCCGGCGCGGACGCCGGGACGGACGGGTGGGCTCCCCGCTCTGTCATCCGCGCGTACGCACGTACCTGAGAGTTTTGCCGGTCCGCCATGGCTCCTGCATCGAGCCCGGGGCGCGCCGACTTGCACCGTCGGTGGGTCACCGCCGCTTCCTGGTGGTGACCACTTTCCAGAGTTGCCTCGCCGCGGCGGTACAGGGGCCTGAGAGATTCCCGGGGAGGGTTGCTCCTTCGGCGTCCCGCTGACGTGCTGGTGCGGGAGCTCTCCCGTCGCGGTTCGAGCAGCGTGTTGAGTTGTGGGGTCAGCGTACCCGTGTCGGTCGTGCGTCCGCCTCGGCCTGATGGTTGCTGTCGTCGCGCGTGGTCCGTTCGGGTGTCGCGGTGCGTGCCCGGTCGCCTGGGATTTCCACGGTGGTCGCCGTGAGACCGCGCGACCGCCGGTGGTTACCCTGGCGCGGTGCCCACCGCAGCCCGCGCGACCGTGGTCGTCGTGTCCGACAGGTCCGCGGCGGGCGTGCGCGAGGACCGCTCCGGGCCGGCGGCGTGCGACCGGCTGCTCGGGGCCGGGTTCGAGGTCGGTCCGCCGGTCGTGGTGCCGGACGGCGCCTCGTCCGTGACCGACGCGTTGACCGCGGCGCTGGCGTCCGGCGCGCGGCTCGTGATCACGTCAGGCGGCACGGGCGTCGGTCCGCGGGACCGCACCCCCGCGGGGACCCGGCCGGTGCTGGACCGCGAGCTCCCCGGGATCGCCGAGCTGCTGCGCCGGGAGGGCGCCCGGACCGTGCCGACGGCGGTGCTGTCGCGCGGTCTCGCGGGTGTGACGGCGTCCGGAGCCGTCGTCGTCAATCTCCCCGGGTCGCCCGGTGGCGTGGTCGAGGGGCTCGACGTGCTGCTGCCGCTCGTGGGCCATCTGCTCGACCAGCTCGGCGGAGGTGACCACTGATGACCGTCTTTGCCCGGATCGACGAGACGCCGCTTGACCTGCTGTTTCACGTGGAACATGTCAGTGGGCCGCGAGCGGGGGCCGTCGCGACGTTCGTCGGGCTCGTGCGGGACCACGACCCGTCGGTCACGGGAACCGTGGTGGCCCTCGACTACAGCGCCCACCCGGACGCCGCCGCCGTGCTGACGCGGATCGCCTCCGAGGTGGCCGACGACCCCGACGTGCTCGGGCTCGCGGTCAGCCACCGGATCGGGCACCTGGCCGTCGGGGAGGCGGCGATCGTGGCCGCGGTGTCGACCGCGCACCGCGCGCACGCGTTCGACGTCTGCCGGACACTCGTGGAGAGGGTCAAGGCAGAGCTCCCCGTGTGGAAGCGTGAGGTCCTCGCGGACGGGAGCCACGTATGGGTGGGGATGGCATGACCCTGACCGACCGGTTCGGCCGGGTGCACCGCGACCTGCGGATCTCGCTGACGGACCGCTGCTCGCTGCGCTGCACCTACTGCATGCCCGCCGACGGCGTCCCGTGGCTCGCACGCTCGACCATGCTCACGACCGACGAGATCGTGCAGGTCGCGCGCGTCGGGGTCGAGAACGGGATCACCGAGATCCGGCTGACCGGTGGCGAGCCGCTGCTGCGGGTCGACGTGGTCGACGTGGTGCGACGCCTGACAGCGCTGACCGGTCCCGACGGCCGCAGCCCCGAGGTGTCGCTCACGACCAACGCGCTGCGCCTGCCGGCCCTCGCGTCGCCGTTGCGTGACGCCGGTCTGACCCGCGTGAACATCAGCCTCGACACCCTCGACCGGGCGCGGTTCATCTCGCTGACCCGGCGCGACAGGCTCGTCGAGACGCTCGCGGGGATCGCCGCTGCTGACGCCGCCGGGCTGCAACCTGTGAAGCTCAACGCCGTCGCGATGCGCGGCGTCAACGACGACGAGGTCGTCGCGCTCACCCGGTTCGCCGTCGACCGCGGGTACCAGATGCGTTTCATCGAGCAGATGCCCCTGGACGGCGGCCACACCTGGGACCGCACCGAGATGGTCACGCAGGCCGAGATCCTCGAGCGGCTCAACGCCGAGTTCGCGCTCACCGAGGTCCCCGGCCGCGGCGCCGCACCCGCCGAGCTGTGGACCGTGAACGGCGGACCGGCGACCGTCGGGGTCATCGCGTCGGTGACCGCGCCGTTCTGCGGGTCGTGCGACCGGCTGCGGCTCACCGCCGACGGACAGCTCCGCGCGTGCCTCTTCTCCCAGGGGGAGACCGACGTGCGCTCGCTCGTCCGGGCCGACGGTCCTGCTGCGGACATCGACGCCGCGATCGCCGACGCCTACCGGCGGTGCCTCGCCGGGAAGAAGGCCGGGCACGACATCGACGACCCGTCGTTCCTGCAGCCGACGCGGCCGATGAGCGCGATCGGCGGCTGAGCGCGGTCGCCGCCGGTCCTGCACTCTTCAGTCCGACGGGGTGCGGTCGTCGGTGTCGAGCCGTCAGACGTCGTCGACGTCGTCCCGGACGGGTGGGAGTGCGCCGGCGACCAGATCGAGGAGGCCGGTCGCCACGTACACCGTCCTGGTCCGGTCCGCCTTCCGGTCGCGACGGAGCACCCCCGCGTCGGCGAGGGTCTCCAGCGCCGCGCGGGCCGCGTTGTCGGTGACGCCGTGCGCCGCGACGACGGATGCCGCGTCGAGGACCGGAGAACCGGGCAGCGCCTCGACGACCCGGTGAGCCGTACCGTGGCGGACCCGGCCGCTGGCCGAGCGTGCTGCCAGGTGTGCATCGAGGGCGCTCGTCTGCTCGCGCTGCCAGGTGCTGACGTCGTCGGACAGTCGCACCGCCTGCTCGGCGGCAACGCACACCGCGTCGGCGACGACCCCGACGATCGCGTCGTCGTCGCCACGGCGAAAGGCGTCCAGCGCGGCGTAGTACCGGTCGCGGTCACGGAACAGCTCGACGCTGACCGGCAGCGTGACCCCCGGGGTGAGACCGTCGCGGGACAGGACCATGCCGAGCAACACCCGGCCGGCTCGCCCGTTGCCGTCGGTGAACGGATGGATCGTCTCGAACTGCGCGTGGGCGAGCGCCGCGGCGACGACCGGCGTGTGGGGGTGCGACGCGAGGTACCCGTCGAGGTCGTCGAGAAGTCCGCGGACCTGGCCGTGCGGCGGTGCGTTGTAGTGCGCCTCCAGCGGCGTCCGGCCACCGATCCACACAGGTTCCGTCCGCAGTCCGGCGGAGCCGGGGGCGATGACCGTGTGCAGCTCGCACGTCGAGGTCACCAGAGAGACCTCCGGGTCGGACGTCCTCTCGAGCGCCTCCCGCACCGCTCGCAGGTTCCGGGCGACCGTGACCGCCGCGTCACGGCCACGCCGGACGAAGTCGGCGACCGCCACCGACCTCGCGGTCGGTTCGTAGCCCTCGATGAGCGACGACGCCGACGCTTCCGACCGGACGAGGAGGTCGCCGACCTGCCCGAGCCCTGCGTGACGCACCGACGCTGCCGCCGCGCGAGCCGCCTCGTCCGCCTCCTCGGCGAGCGCTCGCGTCGCCGGGCGCACGGTGATGGCGCGGCCGGTGAGCGGCTCGGGGACGTACGCCTGGAACTGCCCCGAGCGGGTGTAGCGACGGGGCAGGCCGTCGGTCGCGGCGGGCGTCCACGTGAGGGTGACGAACGGGCTCATGGCCGTCACCGCCTCCCAGGTCCGACAAACTGCGGTCCGTCGTGCATCAACCTCAGTTTAACAGGCCGAATAGAAGTAAACTGAGGTCGAGCATCGACGGACCTCAGCTTCTTGGACAGTCGCACGTCAGCGGTAACCTGGATTCGAACCAGGTGTCGAGCTCAGCAGTCCTTCTGAGTCGGGTCTGTCAGGCAGTCGGTCGGCACGAGGCGTGCCCGGCGCTCGACGACGTCGAAATGTGCCGAGTCGGACGACGTCTGAGCGGTGCCCTCGACGTCGCGCCACTCCTGCTCGCCCGCCACCCGGAAGCGGCCCGACCAGGTCGTCGTCAACGTCAGGTGCGTCGTCATCGGCTGCTCGTACACGTGGAACACGTCCTTGGCCGGCCACGGTCTCCCCGGATCCGTGGTGGTCAGCGCACGACTGCCGTCGTGGAAGTCCCACGTGAACCGGGCCGGCGTCGCCACCACCTCGACCGGGACGCCGAACAGGTCCGTCTGGAACGTCTGCTCCGTGGCCTCCGTGTAGACGATCGTCTCGATGTTCACGAGGACCCACCCCCGGTCCGGCTGGACGTGCACCGGTGAGGGTGCGATCGGCAGACGGCGGAAGTCCTCGCCCGTCATCACAGGCACCGGGCTGTCCGGGCATCGGCCGCCCGTCAGGAACTGCCAGCGACCATGCCGCCTGCGCGTTCGGGCGGTAGCGGACCCAGAGCGGCAGCTCCGGCGTCGCGCCGTCGGGGCAGACGACCGGGGGGACCGTGCCGTTCGGGGCGTCGCACGCGCCGTCGATGCTCGACGACAACGTCGCCGACGACACGTTGCACAGCTCCGCGTTCGCGTAGTCGACGAGCTTCGGCTCGTCAGGCCGATCCGGGTGCGATGCCTTGTTCTTGCCGTGCTTCGCGTACTTGCCGACGATATCGACGTTGTCGTCGCCGGTGCTCTGCGCGCCCCACTCGGGGCTGTCCTTGGACGCCGCCGGCTTGGTCGTCGCTGACGCAGACTCGGCCGAGAGGAGAGAGCAGACGACAAGAGTGGCCGCGACGAGTCCGTGGACCTTCACGACGCTGGCGTCTCGTGCGTCTCGATGCCTCGGACCTGCCATCGGTCTCCGTCACGCAGCACCAGGACGTTCACGTCATAGGTCTTCTCCGTCGACCAACCCTCGACCTCGGCACTGTTCGCATCGATGACTCGCGACGGGGCTTGCGTCATCTGAAGGTCGATGGAGAAGAGCTCGCCCTGAGTGACCTCACGCCCACTCGTCGAGGCAAACGAGACTGATCCGCCCTCTGCGCGATGAGCCGCCATGAACATGTCGTGGATGTTCTCGTTGACGTCAGCGCAGAACACGCACTCTGGGTGGCTCAGCGACTGCCAGGCGTCCACATCTCCGGTCGCGTAGGAGTACGGATACAGCTGCAGGAAGTACTCGGCCACGGCGATCGCGCCGTCGACGCTGACGTCGTCCCACGCGTCCGGCCGCTCGGGCTTCACGCGGACGTTGACCGTGGGCGACGCGGAGGGCGACGGCGCAGCGGTCGACCGGGTTCCCGAGACCGTGGGCTCGGCGGTCGTCGGTGGGTCGGGCGTGCAGCCTGTCACCAGGCCAGCGCCGAGCACGGCGGCTGCGGACAGGACGATGGCTCGTCGGGCGGTCCCCCTGATGCGCATGTCGGCGAAGGTAGCGAACCCGGACATTCCGCCGGGCGTCGTTCCGCGCATCTGTGGACAACCGTCAAGGCAGGGCGCCCCGGCAGCGGCCGCCGGGAGGCGCGAGACCAACACTGCTGTGGCGACCGCCGTTCGTAGCGACCGCTGTGTTGGCCTCGTCCAGCTCGCCCGGCGAGGACGTCGCCAGACGGTGCGGTCAGCCGCCTGCGAACGGGGGGAGGACGTCGAGGGTCGCGCCGGACGGGACGAGGTCGGCGGGCTCCACGCGGGTGCCGTCGGCGAGCAGGGCGCAGCGGTCGAGGACCTGGTCGAGGCCCGCGCCGTGGCGGGCGACCAGCCGCGCTCGCACCTCGGCGGCGGTGCCCGCGTCGACCTGCTCCGTGTCGACGCCTGCTGCCTCGGCCGCGGCGGCGAAGTACCGGACGGTGACCGTCATCCGGCCACCCACGCCTGCGCCTCGCGCTCGACGACGTCGAGCACGTCCGTGCGGCCGGCCGCGAGTGCGACACCCGCGATCAGCATCGTCACGGGCACCGCCGGGCGGGCCACCGAGCGCGCGACGTCGCCGGCGACGCCGAGGATCCGGTCGACGTCGACGAGCGCCGGGTCGACGCCGAGCTCGGCGGCGATGTGCGCCACCCACGCGGGCAGGTCGGCGCCGGGGGCGCGGCGGGGGTCCTCACTCATGGGGTGCTCCGTCCGTCTGGTGGGTTCGCTGATCGATGGTGTCACGGGTGAGGGTGGCGTCGAGGCGGGCGACGTCGTCCCAGGTGTCGGCGTCGGCGGCGGCGTCCGCCGTGTCGGGGACGTCGACGAGGTGCATCGGCTCGACGAGGCGGCGGACGGCTGCGTCGCGGACCGACGGGAGGGCGGCGACGGCTGCGTCGAGGGCCGCTCGGTCGTAGGCGGCGACGAGGTGCTGCGGTCGGCCCTCGGCGCCGACCAGGCGGGCACCGTCCACGTCCGGGTCGCTCGCGGCGGTGAGGAGAGAGGGCAGGCCTCGGGCGGCGTGCGGGACGTCGCAGGCGAGGACGACGACGAGTCTCGGGGCTCTCGACGGCTCGGGCTGCAGAGCGGCGAGACCCGCTGCGAGGCCGGCGACCGGGCCGCCGTCGGGCGGGTCCTCCAGGACCGTCACGACTCCCGGGCGTGCGATCTGCGGTGGCGCGACCAGGACGACCCGGCGGGCGCCCGCGACGGCGGCGAGCACGTGGTCGACCAGGGCGATCCCGCCCACGAGGACCTCGGGCTTGACCGTGCCCTCGACGACGTCGACCAGCCGGCTGCCGCGGCCGCCCGCGAGCACGATCGCGTCGAACGGCGGACGTGCCTCGTCGGTCGCGCGGACGGACACGTCGACGTCGAAGGGTGCGCTGCCCGCCGAGTCCGGGTCGACGGGACCTGGTTCGGTCCGCTCCCGGTCGGAGGGCATCAGGCGCGCCGCCAGTCGCCCGACTTCCCGCCGGTCTTCTCCTCGATCTGGATGCCGGCGATGCGCACCGACTTGTCGAGCCCCTTGAGCATGTCGACGACCGCGAGCGCGGTGACGGCGACGGCCGTGAGTGCCTCCATCTCGACGCCCGTGCGGTCCGCGGTGCGGACGGTCGCGGAGATGTCGACGCCGTCGTCGGTGATGTCGAGGTCGACGACGACACCGTGCACGCCGATGACGTGCGCGAGCGGGAGGAGCTCGGGGGTGCGCTTGGCGGCCGCGATGCCGGCGACGCGGGCGACCGCGAGGACGTCGCCCTTCGGGACGGTGCCGTCACGGAGCGCGGCGACGACGTCCGGCCCGCACTCGACCCGGCCCGACGCGCGCGCCGAGCGGACGGTCGGCTGCTTGGCGGTGACGTCGACCATGCGGGCGTGGCCGGCCGCGTCGAGGTGGGTGAACGGCTGCGTCATGGGGTCACCTTCAGGACGGTGAGGAGGTCGCCGACGAGGACCTCGTCGACGTCGGCGGGGATCACGGCCAGCCCTTCGGCGAGGGTGAGGCGTGCGACGAGGTGCGAGCCCGAGCCGCCCGCGGTCGCCCGGACGACGACGGGCACGGA
>JAEWCA010000065.1 GCA_023390875.1 Actinomycetes bacterium | reverse complement strand
CCCCCCCCCGGGGGGGCCCCGCGGCGCCGCGGCGCCGGCGAGAGCGGATCGACCGTGACCTGCCGGACTTCCTCGACGTGCTCGCCGTGACCGTGATGGCCGGCGTGAACTTCCGGGCCGCGCTCGCACGGGTCGCGGAGCGGTTCGACGGTCCGCTCGCCGAGGAGATCACCCTCACGCTGCAGCAGATCGCGAACGGCGCCAGCGTCCGGCAGGCGTTCCAGGACCTGCGCCGGCGCAGCTCGTCCGAACCCGTCGGGCAGTTCGTGTCCGCGCTCCTGCAGTCCCAGGAGCTCGGCGCGCCGCTCGCCGAGTCGCTGTCCCAGATCGCCGACGACATGCGGCGTGACAGCGGTCAGCGCCAGCGGCAGGCAGCCGCCCGGACGTCCCCACGGGTCACCCTCGTGACCTCGCTGGTGCTGGTGCCCGGTGCGCTCGTCTTCATCGTCGTGGGCCTGTACCTCGGGTCGCACGTCGACCTCGGCTCGCTGCTGGGCGGTGTCGGCTGATGGGGCCGCGCAGGGACTTCGACCAGCAGCTGGTGGCCGCCGCGCTGCTGGTGCGTCTCGGCGCGATCATGGTGGCGCTCGTCGGGATGCTGGGCGAGACCATCACCGGCCCCGTGCTGGTGTGCGTGCTGGTCATGTCCGGGACGAGCTTCTGCTTCCTGGTGTCCCCGACCGTCGCGCACCTGGTGGCACGCCACCCGCTGGTCTTCGTCGCCGACATCCTGCTCACGCTGGGCGTGCTCGCCGCCCTCGGTGTCGAGAGCCCGCTCGTCCTCGCGACGTTCTCGACTGCCCTCAGCATCGGCGTGCTGTTCAACCGGGTCGTCGTCGCCCTCTCGACGGTGGTGCTCGTCGCCGGGTACCTCACGCTGGCGCTGCTGCAGGTCGACACCGGCGACGGCTTCATGGTGCGGCTCGGCGTGCCTGCCCTGTACGTGTGCCTGGCCGCGGTGGGCGTCGTCGTCCAGCACGCCCACGAGCGCGAGCTGGCCAACGGCCGGGAGCTCGTCGACCTGCACCGCGCGGTGGCGGCCGCGGACGAGCGCGGTCGGCTCGCCCGCGACATGCACGACTCGCTCGGCAAGACGCTGCACGGCATCGCGCTGACGGCACAGGCCCTGCCGATGTGGGTCGAGCGCGACCCCGCCACGGCCGTCCGGTACGCCGAAGGGCTGGCCGAAGGTGCCAACCAGGCTGCCGCCGAGGCACGGGCGCTGCTCGTCCGGCTGCGCAGCGACCAGTCCGACCGGCCGCTCGCCGACGTGCTCGCGGAGACCTGCCGGCGCTGGCAGGAGGACACCGGGACGCCCTGCCACTTCACGAGCCACGGCGCGGTCGACCTGCCGACCGACGCCCGCTACGAGTTCCTCGCCGTCGTCGGCGAGGCGCTGGAGAACGTGCACCGGCACGCCCGAGCCACCCGGGTCGACGTGCGGCTCTCGGGCGACGCCGGCGGCGGGGTGCGGATCGAGGTGCGCGACGACGGACGCGGCTTCGCCCCGCGCGCCGACGGGCGCAGCCCGCACGGGCACTTCGGTCTCAGCGGCATGCACG
Organism: Actinomycetes bacterium; assembly: GCA_023390875.1. GTDB lineage: Bacteria > Actinomycetota > Actinomycetes > Actinomycetales > Cellulomonadaceae > Cellulomonas. The sequence goes on along the minus strand of JAEWCA010000065.1, from coordinate 1,242 downwards.
AGCGAGCCGCGGGCACGGGCGCCGAGCTCGATGTCTGGTCGGTGCCCGGTGAGGGCACCCGCGTCTCCATCCGCACCGTCCCCGTGAAGGAGCCCAGCGTTGTCCGACGTCTCTGACCAGCCTGCGGGCACGTCGTCCTCCCCGGACCTCGACACGGCCGTCCGCCGGTCGGTCTCGGTCGCCATCGTGGACGACAACTCGGTGATCCGGATGGGCCTGCGCAGCCTCGTCGAGGCGTCCGACCGGCTGCACGTGGTCGGCGAGGCCGGCGACGGCGAGGCCGCGATCCGCCTGGTCCGCGCGGTGCTGCCCGACGTGGTGCTGCTCGACGTGCGCATGCCCCGCCGGGACGGCGTCCAGGTCGCGGCCGAGGTACGGCACTGGTCGAAGGTGCTGATGCTCACCTACGCGGACACCCCGGAGATCGTCCGCGCCGCGGTGGACGCGGGTGCCAGCGGCTACCTGGTGCACGGCCAGTTCGCGGCGCACGAGCTGGAGCGTGCCGTGCTGGCGGTCGCCGAGGGCGGCTTCCTGCTGTCCGCATCGGCGGCGCGGGCGCTGCGGGAGTCGTGGTCCGAGCCCGTGGCCGCACCCGCGCAGACCCCGCAGCGCCCCGACCTGGGCCTGTCGGAGCGGCAGCGGGAGATCATGGAGCTCATTGCGGCCGGCCGCGCCAACGGCGAGATCGCCGCGACGTGCTACCTGTCCGAGAAGACGGTGAAGAACCACGTCAACCACATCTTCGCGCGCCTCGGCGTGCGGACCCGGGCGGAGGCGGTCTCGCTGTGGCTCGGGGGGTCCTGACCCGGTCCCCGGGTCCTGAGCACCACGCGCCGTCCACCCGCAGTTGGGCCCGGCGTTGGGTCCACGGGCCCGCCGACCGAGGCGGCCCCGTCCCTAGTGTCCTTCTTGTCAGACAGACCCGGGCCGACCGGGAGAACCGCTCGAGACCGCACCGGCCCTCGGGCCCCACGAAGGAGCAGGCCATGACCCGCATGTTCGTCACGACCAAGATCCGCCTGCAGAAGGCGCTCGAGCAGCGCGAGCTCGGCCAGGGGACGCTGGAGTACCTCGGCATCGTCATCGTCGCGGCGATCCTCGTCGTGGCCCTCGTCGGGGCGTTCAACAAGTTCGACCTGGGCGCGAAGATCGGCACGCAGCTCGACAAGATCGGCAACGCGGGCGGCTGAGCCCGGACGACGAACGGCCGGGGGGGGGGGGGGGGGGGGCCCCCCCCCCCCC
>JAEWCA010000051.1 GCA_023390875.1 Actinomycetes bacterium | reverse complement strand
ACCATGTCAAGCCCGGCCGCGCGGGTGCGGGCGAACGCCGCCTCGTCGACCACGCCGAGCTGGAACCAGACCGCCTTGGCGCCCTTGGCGACCGCCTCGTCGGCGACCGGGCCGGCCAGGGCGCTGTTGACGAAGACGTCGACGACGTCGACGCGCCCGGGCACGTCCGCGAGCGAGGCGTAGCCGGTGGCGCCGTGGACCGTCTCGGCGTGCGGGTGGACCGGCACGATCTCGTGACCGATCTGCTGCACGCACCGCGCGACGCCGTACGCCGGGCGCGCGGTGTTCGTCGAGAGCCCCACGACGGCCCACCGGCCCGGCGTCGTGAGCAGGCGGCGGATGACGTCGGGGTCGTTCAGCTCCATCCCGGCAGCCTCGCACGCGCCGGACGCCCGCGCAGCGGGCGCGCGAGCGGGTGACGTCGACGACGCCACGGCGGTGTCCTGCCCCGTCACGGTCAGGGCCACGCCACGAGCCGCATAGGATCGACGCGGCCAGCGACCGCACACCCGACGGGGGAGGCAGTGACGCAGAACGACGTCGTCACCTCGCGCGTGCTGACGGTCCCCAACCTGATCAGCCTCGTGCGGCTCCTCCTGGTCCCCGTGTTCGCGTGGCTCATCGCGACCGGACGCGACGCCACCGCGGTCCTGGTCCTCGCCGTGTCGGGCGCGAGCGACTGGCTCGACGGGGTGCTCGCCCGCCGGCTCGGCCAGGTCTCGCGCCTGGGCCAGCTGCTCGACCCGGCGGCCGACCGCCTGTTCATCCTCGTGACCCTGTTCGCGCTCGCGTGGCGCGACGTGGTGCCGTGGTGGCTGGTCGCGGCGATCGTCGCGCGCGACGTGGTGCTCGGCGTCATGCTCGTCGTGCTCGCCCGCGCCGGCTGGGCCCCGCCGCCCGTGCACCTCGCCGGCAAGGCGGGCACGTTCGCGCTGCTGTACGCGTTCCCGCTGCTGCTGCTCGCGCAGTGGGCGCCGCCCGTCGGCACGGTCTCGTGGGTCGTCGGCTGGGCGTGCGCGCTGTGGGGCGTCGGCCTGTACTGGTTCGCGGGCGTGCTGTACCTGCTCCAGGCCCGCCGGCTCCTGCGCGAACCCGCCCCGGAGGGCGCATGAGCACGCGGCACAGCGCCGAGTCGACGCGGCCGCTCGACGCCTCGATGACGCTCCTCAACGAGGTGTACCGCCGCCCGCTCGACCCCGGCTACGCGCAGGCCGCCGCCCGCCGCGCCGAGCAGCCCTCGCGCCGCACGGTGCGGTCCGCCGCCGGCCTGGTCGTGCTCGCCGTGGTGCTCGGCCTGGTCGTCACCACCGCGACCCTCTCGCTGCGCCGGCCCGCGGGCTCCGTCGTCGCCGCACGGCACCTGCTCGAGCAGCAGATCGTCGAGCGCGGTGACGAGGCGGCCGACCTCCAGGAGCAGGTCGAGCAGCTCAGCGCCGAGATCGCGCGGATGCAGGACGAGCTCCTGCGCGAGGAGGAACCGGGGCTCGGGGCGCAGCTCGCGAGCGACGCGGTGGCCTCCGGCGCCGTCCCCGTGACCGGTCCCGGGCTGCGCGTCGTCCTCACCGACGCGCCCACCGACGACCCCGACGTGCTCGACTCCCCGTCGCGCGTCCGCGACGGCGACCTGCAGGCCCTCGTCAACGGGCTCTGGGCGGCCGGGGCCGAGGCCGTCTCGGTGAACGGCGAGCGGATCACGTCGACGACGGCGATCCGCAGCGCGGGCGACGCGGTGCTGGTCGACCTCGTCGCGCTCGCGAGCCCCTACACGGTCGACGCCATCGGGGACGCCCCGAGCATGCAGACGAAGCTCGCGCAGGCCAGCGCCGGGCAGTACCTCGCGATGCTGCGCAACTCGTACGACATCGGGGTCCGGATGACGTCCGAGCACTCGCTCACGCTGCCCGGCACGGGGCAGACCACGTTCTACTACGCGACGGTCCCGCCCGAGCACGCGCCGACGGTGTCACCGAAGCCGAGCGCGACGGACGAGGGCGACGGTCGCGCGACGGGGAGTGCGCCGACGGGCAGCGGTGTGGCAGGGTCGGCAGGTCGCTCGGGGAAGGATGGCACGTGATCGCAGTCATCGGGTTGGTCGTCGGCGTGGTCGCGGGGCTCCTCCTGCAGCCCACCGTCCCCGTCGAGCTGCAGCCCTACCTCCCGATCGCGGTGGTCGCCGCCCTCGACGCCCTGTTCGGCGGCCTTCGTGCGATGCTCGACGGCATCTTCGACGACCGCGTCTTCCTCACGTCGTTCCTGTCGAACGTGGTCGTCGCCGCGCTCATCGTGTTCCTCGGCGACCAGCTCGGCGTCGGCAACCAGCTGTCCACCGCCGTCGTGGTGGTCCTCGGCATCCGCATCTTCTCGAACGCCGCGTCGATCCGTCGGCACCTGTTCAAGGCATGACGGTGGACGGGTCGTACCGCGACGGGCACGCGCCGGAGCCGCCCGACGAGCCGGAGGAGACGTCGTCGCCGGACGCCGTCGACGCGGTGCCCGACGCGCTCGACGCCCCGCCGTTCGGCGACGCCGCCATGGACGCGGAGACGCACGACGCGCGGGACGACGCACCGCGCGACGACCTCCTGTGGCCCGGCGACGCGTCGCCCACGACGGACGACGCCCAGCCGCAGCCCGAGGCAGAGCTGGAGCCCGACCTTCCCGGCCACGACGAGCTCACGGCCGAGACCCGTGCGATCGCGGTCGTGCCCACCGGACGCGCGGTCGACGTGACGAGCCGCGGTCCTGTCGACGCGGACCCGGAGCCGGAGCCCCTCGCCGTGGAGACCGGTGCCATGCGCCCGACGCTCGACCGCGACGCCCCGACCGACGTCCTGCCGCCCGTCGACCTGGCTCCGTCGGGCCTGCCACCCGAGCACCTTCCGCCACAGGACATGCCGCCCGTCGACGTCGGTCCGGGGAACTCCGCGCCGCGCTCGCTCGACGACGACCTTGAGTCCCCGCAGGACCCGCCCGTCGACGAGCCACGGCCCGGCGAGCCGGACGACACGACCGAGGCCCTGCCGGAGCCGTTCCTCGACGAGCCGCGTCACGACGAGCACGACGACGGCGCGCGCCTGCCGGTCTTCTTCGCGGACGTGGACCCGGTGCCCACCCCCGGTGCGGAGGTGGACCAGCCCGACGCGCCCGCCGGGCCCGACCACGGGACCGCCGCGCGCCTCGACGCGACCGCGACCCCCGAGG
>JAEWCA010000315.1 GCA_023390875.1 Actinomycetes bacterium | reverse complement strand
ACCCGGCCGCGTTCCTGGCCGCCGCGGTCGCGGGCGTGCACGCGGCGCACCTGCTGGGCTGAGCGCCGGCGCGCGGTCGGGTCAGTCGTCCTGCGCGGGCGTCGTGTGCAGCGCGACGAGCGTCGCGAGCCTGCGGGCCTCCGCCTCGGCGAGGTCCCCGTCGGCCCGCTGGATGCCCATCACGGCGAGCGTGTCGCCGTCGGCCAGGTCGAGCTGGACCCACGGGCGGCCCGACCCGAACCGGACGGACACGATCTCGGGCCACGTGAGCCGCGTCGTGATCATGAGGTTCCGGACCGTCAGGCCGTCCTCGTCGGGCACCGCCCGCACGGTGGCCTGCCGCCAGCAGAACCACGCGATGAGCAGCCCGACGAGCGCGAAGCCGGCACGGTCGAGCGGCTCGGCGTTCGGGAGGGCGAGGATCAGCGCCGCCGTCAGGACGAGCACCACGACCACGAGCCCGAGCGTCAGCAGCCGGGCGAACCGTGGCCGGAAGGGAGCGTGCGACGCGTCCACGGCGGGTCCGGTCAGAGCCGGCACGCGTGGATCGACGTGACGAGGATCGCGCGGGCGCCCACCTCGTACAGGGCGTCCATGACCCGGTTCGTCTGGTCACGGCGGACCATCGCCCGCACGGCCGCCCACTCGCGGTTGTGCAGCGGCGAGACCGTCGGCGACTCGAGGCCAGGCGTGATCGCGACCGCGGCGTCGACGAGCGACAGCGGCACGTCGTAGTCCATGAGCACGTACTCGCGGGCCGTGAGGACGCCCTGCAGGCGGCGCGTCAGCACGTCGAGACCCGCGGGCGCGTCGACGTCGGAGCGGCGCACCAGAACGGCCTCCGAGCGCAGGATGGGCTCGCCGAACACCTCGAGACCCGCGGCGCGCAGCGTCGTGCCGGTCTCGACGACGTCGGCGAACACGTCGGCCACGCCGAGCTGGATGGCGCTCTCGACGGCGCCGTCGAGGCGCACGACGCCCGCGGGCTCGACGCCACGCTCGCGCAGGAACGCCGCGACCAGCACCGGGTACGACGTCGCGATGCGCTTGCCGGCGACCTGCTGCACGTCGTCGAGCTCACCCGCGGTGGACGCGAACCGGAACGTGGACCGCGCGAAGCCGAGCGGCAGGTGCTCGACCGCGGCGGACTCGGAGTCGAGCATGAGGTCGCGACCCGTGATGCCGACGTCGACCGTCCCGGCCCCGACGTACACCGCGATGTCACGCGGCCGCAGGAAGAAGAACTCGACGTCGTTGTCCGGGTCGGGCAGGACGAGCTCGCGCCCGTCGCGCCGCTGGCGGTAGCCGGCCTCCCGGAGCATCTCGACGGCGGGCTCGGACAACGAGCCCTTGTTGGGGACGGCGATCCTCAGCACGGTGTTCCTGTCAGGGAGAAGGGCGTGGGACGACGGCGAGCGACCGTCACAGGTGCTCGTAGACGTCGTCGAGCGTGATCCCGAGCGCGACCATGAGCACCTCGAGGTGGTAGAGCAGCTGCGAGATCTCCTCGGCGGCGCGCTCGACGCCCTCGTGCTCGGCGGCCATCCAGACCTCGGCGGCCTCCTCCACGATCTTCTTGCCGATCGCGTGGACGCCCGCGTCCAGCTCCGTGACGGTGCGGGAGCCGGCGGGCCGGGTCGTCGCCTTCTCGGCGAGCTCGGCGAACAGGTGCTCGAAGGTCTTCACGTCGGTCAAGGGTAGACGGCTCCCGGGACGACCCGGACGCGCGTCCGTCCCACGGTCAGACGGCGACCTGCTCGTCGGCCGCGGCCGCGACCGCGGGACGCTCGTCGCGAGCCCGCCACCACACCACGAAACCGTAGACGACGACGCCCGCGTACACGAGGTAGAGCACCGCCGACGGGTAGTACCCGGCCTGCAGCAGCAGCGGCACACCGACGGCGTCGACCGCGATCCAGATGAGCCAGAACTCGATCCAGCCGCGCGCCATGCCGTACGTCGCGAGCATCGACCCGGTGAAGATCCACGCGTCCGCCCACGGCCCCCACGACCCGAGCTCGCGGAACAGCATCGCGAACCCGACCGTGCCGACGACGCCGACCACGACGATCGTGACCCACCCCGACCAGCCGGCCCACCGCGGCACCAGCGGCGGCGCGTCGACGGGCGCGCCCGCCCGCTCGTTGGCCCGCTGCAGCTGCCGCCACCGCACCCACCCGTAGACGGACACGATGACGAAGAACACCTGCCGCCCGGCCTGGCCGTACAGGTCGCGCGCCTGCGGGGTGTGGAACACGCCGCCGAGGAACACGGTGAACAGCAGCACGTTGCCGACGATGCCCACGGGCCACGCCCACACCCGGCGGCGCATGCCGCCGACGGCCGACGCGAGGCCGAACAGGTTCCCGACGATCTCGCGCCACAGGATCGCGTGCCCCGCGATCACGACCTGCGCGTCGAACAGCCAGCCCAGCGGTCCGGTCACGTCACAGCCCCCGTAGGGCGACGACGGTCGCGACCGCCGCCTCGGCGGCCTCGGCACCCTTGTCCTCGTGCGAGCCGTCGAGCCCGGCACGGTCGAGCGCCTGGGCCTCGTCGTCGCAGGTCAGCACGCCGAACCCGACCGGCACGCCCGTGCTGACGGCGACGTCGGTGAGTCCCGAGGTGGCCGCCGAGCAGACGTACTCGAAGTGCGGCGTGCCACCGCGGATCACGACGCCGAGCGCGACGACCGCGTCGGCCCCGGCAGCGGCGGCCGCGCGCGCGGCGACGGGCAGCTCGAACGTGCCGGGCACGCGGACGACCGTGACGTCCTCGATGTGCGCGGCCTCGAGCGCGCGGCGCGCGCCGGCGAGGAGCCCGTCCATGACGACCGTGTGCCAGCTCGCGGCGACGACGACGACCTTCAGGCCCGTGCCGTCGACGTCCAGGGTGGGTGCTCCCGCACCGCTCATGCCAGGTCCTCCAGGTTCTCGAACAGGTGGTCGGTGGTGTCGACACCGGGTGTCGCGGGGGCCGCGAGGACCGGCGCCACCGGGATGGCGGCGCGCTCCGTGCCGACGGGCAGGTGCAGCAGATGGCCCATCGAGGTCGCCTTGGTGCGCAGGTACTCCTCGTTCTGCGGGGTCCGCCCGACCTCCAGGCCGCGCACCTCGGCGACGTCGATGCCGTGCGCCCGCAGCCCGGCGACCTTCGCGGGGTTGTTGGTCAGCAGGCTGACGCGCCGGACACCGAGGTCGGCGAGGATCGCCGCCGCCGCGCCGTACTCGCGCCGGTCCGCGGGCCACCCGAGGTCGAGGTTCGCCTCGACCGTGTCCCGGCCGGCGTCCTGCAGCGCGTACGCGGCGACCTTCGCGAGCAGGCCGATCCCCCGGCCCTCGTGGCCCCGCAGGTAGACGACCGCGCCGCCCTGCTCGGCGGCGAGCTCGAGCGCCGCGTCGAGCTGCGGGCCGCAGTCGCAGCGGGCCGAGCCGAACGCGTCGCCCGTGAGGCACTCGGAGTGCACCCGCACGACCGGCGTCTCCGCGAGGCCCGCGGTGGACACGAGCGCGACGTGCTCGTCGCCCGTGCGCAGGTCGCGGTACCCGTGGATCCGGAAGTCGCCGTGCTTCGTCGGCAGGTAGGCCGTGTGCGTCGCGTGCACGCGGTCGTGCAGGACCGGCTGGGCCACGGGCTCGGGAACGGCGTCGTCGTGCTCGCGCCGCCACGCGACGAGGTCGGCGATGGTGAGCAGCACGAGCCCCTCGGCCTCGGCCAGCGCGGCGGCCGCGGGCAGGCGCGTCATCGAGCCGTCGTCGTCGACGAGCTCGGCGATCGCACCGACCGGCTCCAGGCCCGCGAGGCGGCACAGGTCGACGGC
>JAEWCA010000038.1 GCA_023390875.1 Actinomycetes bacterium | reverse complement strand
CGTTCACCCAGAGCGAACGGGGGCGTCGCTCGTTCGGTCTGGTGGAGTGAGTGCTCACTCAGTTACGTTCGGCACATGAACGTCGCCCTGCAGGAGGAGCCCCGTGCGGGCCGCGCCTCGCCGCTGCCGCCGGAGGAACGCCGCCGGTCCATCCTGCGGGCCGTCGCGCCCGTGATCCTCGAACGCGGCGCCACCGTGACGACCCGCGAGCTCGCCGAGGCCGCCGGCGTCGCCGAGGGCACGCTGTTCCGCGTCTTCGACGACAAGGCCACGCTCGTCCGCGCCGCCGTGCTCGCCGCGCTCGACCCGGCGTCCGCCATCCCCGACGTCGAGGCCATCGACCGGTCGCTGCCGTTGCGCGACCGCCTGCTCACCCTCGTCGGCATCGGCTTCGACCGCGTCGACGCGACCATGCGCTGGTTCGCCCTGCTGCACGAGGTCACCCGCGCCGTGCCGGACCGGACGGAGCGGGAGGCCGAGCGCGGGCGCCAGGAGTGGGCCGTCCACCAGGAGGCCGGCAGCCAGGCGGTCAGGGCGGCCGTGGTCGACATGCTGCGCGCCGACGCGCCCTCGTTCCGGCTTCCCGTCGAACGTGTGGCCGACCTTTTTGACGTGGTGCTCGTCGGCAGCGCCGTGCAGCATGGTCAGGCCATGCGCCGCGGTGTCCCGCCCCCGGCGCACGACCCCGAGGAGCTCGTCGACCTCCTCCTGCACGGCGTCCTGGCGCCCGGCCCCGTCCGCAACCGCACCGCACCTCCGCCCGCACCCGCCCTCGAGAGGACCTCCTGATGCTCCTCCGGCTGCTCCGTGAGCACCTGCGCCCGTACCGCGGCGCCGTGACCGCGGTCGTCGTCCTGCAGCTCGTGCAGACGATGGCGACGCTGTACCTGCCCAGCCTCAACGCGCGCATCATCGACGACGGCGTCGTCACCGGCGACACGGGCGAGATCATGCGGCTCGGCGGCGTGATGCTCGCCGTCAGCCTCGTGCAGGTCGTCTGCGCGATCGTCGCCGTCTACTTCGGCGCCAAGGCGGCCATGGCGTTCGGGCGTGACGTCCGGGCGCGGCTGTTCGGGCACGTCCAGACGTTCTCCGCGCAGGAGGTCGGCAAGTTCGGCGCACCCACGCTCATCACGCGCACGACGAACGACGTGCAGCAGGTGCAGATGGTGACGCTCATGACGTTCACCCTCATGATCATGGCGCCGATCATGCTGGTCGGCGGCGTCGTCATGGCCCTGCGCGAGAACGCCCAGCTCTCGGCGACGCTGCTGTTCGCCGTGCCGGTGCTGGCCGCCGTCATCGGGCTCATCGTGTCGCGGATGGTGCCGTACTTCCGGTCCATGCAGAAGCGCATCGACGCGATCAACCGGGTGCTGCGCGAGCAGATCGCGGGCGTCCGGGTGGTGCGGGCGTTCGTCCGGGAGCAGCGCGAGTCGGCGCGGTTCGCGACCGCCAACCGCGACCTGTACGACGCGTCGCTGCGCACCGGCCAGCTGATGGCGCTGATGTTCCCCGTCGTCATGCTCGTGCTCAACGTGACGAGCGTGCTCGTGCTGTGGTTCGGCGCGCGGCTCATCGACGACGGCTCGATGCAGATCGGGGCGCTCACCGCGTTCCTCAGCTACATCGCGTACATCCTCTTCGCGGTGATGATGTCGACGATGATGTTCGTGATGGTGCCGCGGGCCGTCGTGTCCGCCGAGCGCATCGGCGAGGTCCTCACGACCGACACGTCCGTCCTGCCGCCCGTCGAGGCGCAGCCCCTGCGGCGCGTCCGTCCGGGGCTGCTGGAGCTGCGGGGCGTCGAGTTCCGCTACCCGGGTGCCGAGGAGGCCGTGCTGCACTCCGTCGACCTCGTCGCGGAGCCTGGCAAGACGACCGCGATCATCGGATCGACCGGGTCCGGCAAGACGTCGCTGATCAACCTCGTTCCGCGCCTGTTCGACGTCACGGAGGGTGCGGTGCTCGTCGACGGCGTCGACGTGCGGGACCTCGACCCGGAGGACCTGTGGTCGCAGGTCGGGATCGTGCCGCAGAAGCCGTACCTGTTCGCGGGCACGGTCCGCTCGAACCTCGAGTACGGCCGGCCGGGTGCGGCCGACGAGGAGCTGTGGCACGCGCTCGAGGTGGCGCAGGCCCGGTCGTTCGTCGAGGAGCTTCCCGACGGGCTCGACGCGCCGATCACGCAGGGCGGCACCAACGTGTCCGGCGGTCAACGGCAACGGCTCGCGATCGCGAGGGCGCTCGTCAGACGACCGCACATCTACCTGTTCGACGACTCGTTCTCGGCGCTCGACTACGCGACCGACGCGGCCCTGCGGGCCGCGCTCGTGCCGGAGACCCGGGACGCCACGGTGCTCGTCGTCGCGCAGCGCGTCGCGACGATCCGGCACGCCGACAAGATCGTCGTGCTCGAGGACGGCGCCGTCGTGGGCGTCGGCACGCACCGCGAGCTGCTGGAGTCGTCGGAGACGTACCGCGAGATCGTGTACTCGCAGGTCAGCGCGGAGGAGGCAGCATGAGCGGCCAGCGTCCCGCCGCCCCGGTGGCTCCGCGCCCCGGCACCGGCGGCCGACCCGGCGCACGCGGTGGCCCCGCGGCCTGGATGGGGGC
>JAEWCA010000027.1 GCA_023390875.1 Actinomycetes bacterium | reverse complement strand
GGGGGGGGGGGGGGGGGCGGCGCGCCGGGGGGGGCGGGGGGGGCCCACCGGACGGGTCACTGGGTGGACATCTCCGCCTCGGCGAACCACTGGGACGCGAAGTCCTCGGGCGAGAGCGTGCCGTAGCCGAGCTCCTCGCCGAGCGACTTCCACTTGGCCTCGATGGCGCCGAACCCCTTCACGGGGATGGGCGTCGGCTCGGTGACGGAGTCGGCGACCTTCTCCTCGTACGCGATGACCTGCGCGTCGACGCTGCCGGGTTCGGTCTCGACGGCGGCCCGCTGCTCCGAGTCGGCCGGCACGCCCTTGGAGGTGCCGAAGATCGTGCCGACCTCGGGGTCGGTGAGCAGGAAGTTGATGAGCGTCGCGGCGGCCTCGGGGTGCTTGGTGTTCGCGCCCGACGACAGCAGCATCGACGGCTTCCAGAACTGGTGCTTCTCGCCGGCCTTGATGGACGGGATCTGCGCCATCGCCAGGTCGGTCGTGCCGGAGTCGGCGACGTAGCCCGCGAGGAAGTTGTCCCAGCTCATCTCGGACGCGGTCTCGTTGACGGTGAAGCCGCCCTTGGGGGCCAGCGCCACGTTCCGGTCCGTCGGGTACACCTGCTTGTTGTCGCGCAGGTCCGCCGTGAGGTCGAGGAACTCGACGACGTCCTTCTCCTTGAAGCCGAACGAGCCGTCGTCCTCGAAGGGCGTGATGCCCTTCTGCAGCAGCCACTGGATGAAGAACCAGAACGTGCCGGTGTAGTCGACGGCGCCGTACAGGCCGTAGCCGTCGGCGGTCTTCGCGCCCGCGTCGGAGACGTCGGCGATGAAGTCGTTGTACTCGTCCCACGTGTACGTCGCCTCGTCGGGGAACGTCGCGCCGGTCGCCTCGATGACGTGCGGGTTCTGGAACATGGCGAACGTGTTGGTCGACGTGGGGATGCCGACGGTCTTGCCGTCGAGCTCGCCGGACTTCAGCAGGTTCTCGTCGAAGTTGTCGACGTCGATCGAGCCGTTCTCCACGTACGGCGCGAGGTCGAGGAGCTGGCCGTTCTGGCTGAACTCGCGCAGGTACGACAGGTCGAACTGCATGACGTCCGGCAGCGAGCGGCCCGCGGCCTCGGTCGAGCGCTTCGTCCAGTAGTCGGGGAACGCGGCGAAGCTCGTCTGGACCGTGATGTACGGGTACTTCGTCTTGAACAGGTCGAGGGCCTCGTTGTACCGGGCGGCCCGGTCGTCGTTGCCCCACCACGTGAAGTTGATCGTCACGGGGCTGGTGTCCGGGCCGGTGGAGCTGGGGGCGGCCTCGCTGTCGCCCGCGTCGCCACCGGCGCACGCGGCGAGGGTCAGTGCGGCGGCGGCCGTGACCGCGACCGTCTTCCAGAGCGTTCGCTTCATCGTCGGTGAGCCTCCTTGCTCGGGTGTGAAAGCGCATTCCGGACGCTAGGTGAGCGCTTGCTGCCGTGTCAACGAATCTCGCTGAATCGTTACAAGCCCGCGACGGGCGAGCCCGTGCCCCGCCGCCTGACGGCTCGCCGAGCAGCCGGGACGGCCAGCCTGCGGGAGGGGTGGACCTGGAGACGACGCGTGAGTGTATCGTTTCAAAACGAACACCTCCGTGCAGCCCGACGACGCGCCACACACCCTGGAGTCCCCGGTGACCGACCGTCAGATCCCGTCGTGGTCCGAGCTCAAGCCGCTGCTGCGGCCCAAGCCGATCCAGCTCGACCCCACCCGCCGGCGCCTCGACGACGCGCTCACCATCGCCGACCTGCGCCAGGTCGCCCGCCGCCGCACGCCCCGCTCGGTGTTCGACTACACCGACGGCGCCGCCGAGGCCGAGATCAGCCTGCGCCGTGCGCGCTCGCTGTTCCGCAACCTCGAGCTGCGGCCCTCGATCCTGCACGACGTGTCCCACGTCGACACGTCGACCGAGTACCTCGGCAAGCGCTCCGCCCAGCCGTTCGCGTTCGCCCCCACCGGGTTCACGCGGATGATGCACCACGAGGGCGAGCGGGCCGTCGTGCGGGTCGCCGAACGGCGCGACATCCCGTACGCGCTGTCGACGATGGGCACGACGAGCATCGAGGACGTCGCCGAGACCGCGCCCGACGCCCGCAAGTGGTTCCAGCTCTACGTCTGGAAGGACCGCGCCGCGGGCGAGGACCTCATGGCCCGCGCGAAGGCCGCCGGGTACGAGGCGCTCATGCTCACGGTCGACGTGCCCGTCGCCGGCGCGCGGCTGCGCGACACGCGCAACGGGTTCGCGATCCCGCCCGCGCTCACCGTCAAGACGGTGCTCGACGCCGCGACGCACCCCGCCTGGTGGATGAACCTGCTGACCACCGAGCCGCTCACGTTCGCGTCCCTGTCGTCGTGGTCCGGCACCGTCGCCGACCTGCTCGACAAGCTGTTCGACCCGTCGATGACGCTCGCGGACCTCGAGTGGCTGCGCGCGTCGTGGGACGGCCCGCTCATCATCAAGGGCATCCAGACGGTCGACGACGCCGTGCGCGTCACCGACGCCGGGGCCGACGCGATCGTGCTGTCGAACCACGGCGGCCGCCAGCTCGACCGCGCACCGGTGCCGCTGCGGCTGCTGCCGGACGTCGCGGAGGCCGTCGGCGACCGGACGGCCGTGTGGGTCGACACCGGGATCCTGTCGGGCGCCGACGTCGTCGCGGCGATCGCGCTCGGCGCCGACGCGACGCTCGTCGGCCGCGCCTATCTGTACGGGCTCATGGCCGGCGGCGAGCGCGGCGTGGACCGGGCCGTCGAGATCCTCTCCCGGGAGGTCCGGCGCACGATGGCCCTGCTCGGGGTGTCGTCCGTCGACCAGCTCGGCCCGCAGCACGTCCGGCTCCCCTGACCACCCGGGACCGATCCTGAGACCCGACCTCGGCCCCACCCCGCCCGACGACCCCGACGACCGCCCGCCCCTGCGGCTGCACAACTTCCGGCTCCTCGTCGGCGCCCAGCTGCTCGGGGGCACCGGCATGTGGATGCTCCGCATGGCCGCCGACTGGCTCGTGCTCGAGCTCACGGGCAGCTCCGGGGCCGTCGGCGTGCTGGTCGCGCTGCAGTTCCTGCCGCTGCTGCTCGTCGGGCCGTGGGGCGGTCTGCTGGCCGACCGGCACGACAAGCGCCGGCTCGTCGAGCTCGCGCAGACCGCCCAGGCGCTGCTCGCCGCGGCGCTCGCCGTCCTGACGTCCACGGGCACGGTCGAGGTCTGGCACGTCTACGTCGCCGCCGCGCTCATGGGCCTCGTGACCGCCGTCGACCAGCCGGCCCGGCAGGTGCTCGTCGGCGAGATCGTGGGCGACCGCATGCTGCAGCGCGGCGTCAGCGCCATGAACGCCCTCGGGCAGGCCGACGGCATGATCGGCCCCGCCGTCGCCGGGCTCGTGATCCACCGGTGGGGCGAGTCGTGGGCGTTCGCCGCGAACGCCGTCGTCGCGCTGCTGGTCGTGTCGGTCGTCCTGTCGATGCGCCGCCGCGAGCTGCACGTCGCGCCGCGCGTCCGGCCGGCCCGCGGGCAGGTCCGCGAGGGCGTCCGGTACGTGCGCGACCGGCCGCGGCTCGGGTGGGTCATCGTGCTCGCGGGGCTCATGGGTGCGCTCGGGATGAACGGGCCCGTGGTGCTGACGGCGTTCGCGCAGGACGTGTGGTGCACGGGCGCGGGTGGGTTCGGGCTCTACAACACCGTGAGTGCGGTCGGCGCGTTCGTAGGCGTCCTCGTCGGCGCGCGGTTCGTGCGCGTGCGAGCCCGGTCGGTCGTCGTCGCGTCCGCCGCGTTCGCCGTCGCGGAGACGCTCGCGGCCCTCGCGCCGAACCAGCCGACGTTCCTCGTCATGCTCGCCGTCGTCGGCGCGACGACGCTCCTGTTCCTCACGACGGCCGCGACGCTCGTGCAGCTCACCGCCGACCGACCCGTGCGCGGGCGGGTGCTCGCCCTGTACTCGCCGCTGCTGCTCGGCGGCCACGCGTGCGGCGGGCTGCTGCAGGGCTGGCTGACCGAGCAGCTCGGCGTGCGGCTCGGGCTCGTGGTGACGGGCGGCCTGGCGCTGCTCGCGACGGGCGTCGTCGCCGGGCTGCTCGCGCGCTCGGGTCGTCTGCGCCCCGCCTGGCGA
>JAEWCA010000009.1 GCA_023390875.1 Actinomycetes bacterium | reverse complement strand
GTCCCCGGACGCGACCGAGCCGCCGGCTCCCCCGGCAGCCCCCGAGGACCCGACCCTGTTCCCGGACCCCAACGCCCCGCGGAGCACGAGCGTCGGCGCGCACGTGCTCGGCGTGGTCGTCGGCCTGGTGCTCGCGCCGATCGGCGTCGCGATCACGCTGCTCGGCCAGTCGCGCATCCTCGCCGCGCAGGTCGACGGCTGGGACGGGTCGACCGAGGTGCTCGGCATCGTCCTGGTGACGCTCGGGCTGCTGCTGCTCGCGGTCGTGGTGCTGCTCGGCCTCTGGACGCCGTCGGTGCCGCTCACGGGAGGCGGCATCCTCACGCTGGTCGGGGCCGTGTACCTGTACGCGCCGGCGCTCGCGCGCGAGCAGACCCTCCACGTCCTGTCGTCGTCCGGCTGGCGCCTCACGGTCACGCAGGTGACCGTCGCGGGGACGTCGGGCACGCTCGTCGTCGCGGGCTTCCTGCTGCTCGTCGCGGGTCTCGTCGCGGCGCTGGCCCGGCGGTCCGGGGTCCGGCTCGGGGCGTTCCGCGAGCGCCACCGCGTCTGACCCGCCCTGTCGCGGCGCCGCGGGCACCCGTGTGAGGCCCGTCACCCGTCCGGCTAGAGTGCGATGCCGGGTCGGGTCGCTCCCCCGACCTGCCCGCACCGACGTCGTTGCACAGGAGGGTCGCACGTGACCGACACCACCATCCCCAGCCCCGAGTCCGGCGGCGGACTCGAGAACCTGCTCTCCGAGAACCGCCGCTTCCCCCCGTCCGCCGAGTTCGCCGCGCAGGCCAACGCGCAGAGCGACCTGTACGCGTGGGCGGCCGCCGACCGTGTCGGCTTCTGGGCCGACCAGGCCCGCGAGCTGCTCGACTGGTCGACGCCGTTCTCGGAGACCCTGGACTGGTCGGGTGCGCCGGTGGCGCGGTGGTTCGCGGACGGGACGCTCAACGCGGCGTACAACGCGGTGGACCGGCACGTCGAGGCGGGCCGCGGCGACCGGGTCGCGCTGCACTTCGAGGGCGAGGGCGGCGACACGCGGACGATCACGTACGCGGACCTGCAGCGCGAGGTGTCGAAGGCCGCGAACGCGCTCGTCGCGCTGGGCGTCGGCACGGGCGACCGGGTCGCGATCTACCTGCCGCTCATCCCCGAGGCCGTCGTGACGATGCTCGCGTGCGCCCGGATCGGTGCGCCGCACTCCGTGGTGTTCGGCGGGTTCTCGGCGGAGGCGCTGAGCTCGCGCATCAACGACGCCGAGGCGAAGGTCGTCGTGACCGCCGACGGCGGCTACCGCCGCGCGGCCGCGTCCGCGCTCAAGCCGGCCGTCGACGAGGCGATCGCGAAGGGCACGCCGTCCGTCGAGAAGGTGCTCGTCGTCAAGCGCACCGGGCAGGACGTCGCGTGGACCGAGGGCCGTGACGTGTGGTGGTCCGACGCCGTCGACACCGCCTCGGACCAGCACACCCCGGTCGAGCTCGAGGCCGAGCACCCGCTGTTCATCCTCTACACGTCGGGCACCACGGGGAAGCCGAAGGGCATCTTCCACACGACGGGCGGCTACCTCACGCAGGCCGCGTACACGCACCGCACGGTGTTCGACCTCAAGCCCGAGACGGACGTGTACTGGTGCACGGCCGACATCGGCTGGGTCACCGGGCACACGTACGTCGTCTACGGGCCGCTGGTCAACGGCGCGACGCAGGTCATCTACGAGGGCACGCCCGACACCCCGCACCGCGGCCGCTGGTGGGAGATCATCCAGAAGTACGGCGTGACGATCCTCTACACCGCGCCGACGGCGATCCGCACGTGCATGAAGTGGGGCGAGGAGATCCCGGCCCAGTTCGACCTGTCGTCGCTGCGCGTGCTCGGCTCGGTCGGTGAGCCCATCAACCCCGAGGCGTGGATGTGGTACCGCCGGGTCATCGGCGGCGACCGCACCCCGATCGTCGACACGTGGTGGCAGACGGAGACGGGCGCGATCATGATCAGCCCGCTGCCGGGCGTCACCGAGACGAAGCCGGGCTCGGCGCAGGTGCCGCTCCCGGGCATCGCGGCCGACGTGGTCGACGACGAGGCCCACCCGGTGCCGAACGGCGGTGGCGGCTACCTCGTGCTCACGGAGCCGTGGCCGTCGATGCTGCGCGGCATCTGGGGCGACCAGGAGCGGTACAAGGACACGTACTGGTCGCGGTTCGACGGCCTGTACTTCGCGGGCGACGGCGCCAAGAAGGACGACGACGGCGACATCTGGCTGCTCGGTCGCGTCGATGACGTCATGAACGTGTCCGGCCACCGCCTGTCCACGACCGAGATCGAGTCGGCGCTGGTCTCGCACCCGTGGGTCGCCGAGGCGGCCGTCGTGGGTGCGTCCGACGACACGACCGGGCAGGCCGTCGTCGCGTTCGTCATCCTGCGCGGTGGTGGCGGCGGCGCCGACCGGTCGGGCGAGGACGTGCAGAAGGAGCTGCGCGACCACGTCGCGAAGGAGATCGGCCCGATCGCGAAGCCGCGGCAGATCCTCGTGGTCGCCGAGCTGCCCAAGACGCGGTCCGGCAAGATCATGCGCCGCCTGCTGCGCGACGTCGCCGAGCACCGGCAGGTGGGCGACGCGACGACGCTCGCGGACGCGTCGGTCATGGACCTCATCGCATCCGGCCTCGCGGCCGGGTCGGCGGCGTCCTCCGAGGACTGACCGCCGCTGCGGGCTGGACGGAGCGCCCCCGACCATGCAGTCGGTCCGGCTCCCCGTGCGGGTGCAAGGTCGTACGGCCCCCTCGATCGCTGTCCACCAGGGAAGCGCTCGAGGGGGCCGTCCGCGTTGCTGGACGCTCAGACAGGCAGCCCGAGCCCGGTGCGCGCGTGCGTCCTGATGATGTCGTCCGGGTCGTCGATCAACGCCTGGCAGATCTCCGCGTCGTTCTGGCGGCCGGCGATGACGTTCCACCGCACATCGGCGGACCTGTCCTGAAGAAGCTCGTCGACGACGTCGCGCGGGAGGCGCGGGGATGCCGCCACCACCTGTCGCACCTCTTTGCGCGCGTCCCGCGCGAGTGCGCGGAGCACATCGACGGGGCAGGCGCCCGACTCGGCGACGTGGCGGCGGACCCGGTGATCGGCATCGTGCGCGAGCGTCGCCAGCAGGCCGGGCGATGTGGTGGCCAGGGCGAGCTGCTCGCGTCCCGAGCGCACGGGATGCCGCAGGATCGCGTCCACGACGTCCTGGTGCAGGCTGTCGCCCAGCTGTCCGACAGCCCAGACGAGCTGCCGGTCCGCGGCCGAGAGTGCCGCCAGGTGGACCTCACGGTCCGCAGAGACGTTCTGCGCCGCCTCCCAACGCACGCGCCAGTGCGCGTCCCCCAGCAGCGTCAGCAACCCGTCATGGGGGCAGTTGGGGTTGGTGGCGAGGTTCTCCCGTACCTGCCGATCACGGTCGTGGAGGAACGACCGCAGGACGTCGGGCTCGGCGTCACGCTGCCGTGCCGCGTCACGCCGGACGTTGACGGGTGCGTTCGCGAGGGACCTCACGCCTGCCTTCTCGTCGTCGCTCACTCGACCCCTCCCTCACCTGCGCCACGGCCGAGCTTCGCACCGGGACCAAACCCTAGCCACAGCCCGTCCGGGCTCACCGCCGACGCGAGGCGCGCACGAACCGTCCGACGACCGGCAGCTCCGTGACGCCCTCGGCGTCGGCCATGACGAGCCCCTGCGCGGCGACGTACTCGACGGCGTCGAGCACCACGTAGCGCGGCTCCCAGCGCGGCCCGTACTTGTCGTTGAACGCGGCGAGGCTGGACATCTGGGTGCGGTGCGACAGCTGCTGGAGCAGGGGCCGCGTGAGGTCGGCGAGCGCTCCGCCGGCGGCGTCGCCGTCGAGGCGGCTCCGCATGGGCGCGAAGTTCAGGCTGAGCGACCGGCCGCCCCGCCGCAGCACCTCGTCGACGGTCGCCACGACGCACGCGTCGACGACGCCGTTCGGCACGTCGGCGCCGAGCCGTCGCCGCATGACGTCGAGCGACCACCCGTCGATCCCGGGGGCGGGCACCCAGTGCACGAACGCGTCGGGGCGGCCGTCGGCGTTCGTGGTGACGGCGAGCAGCATGCCCTCGTCGGCCGGGTCGAAGAGCCGCGAGAGCGTCATGGAGAACCCGCGCTCGTCGGGCCCGCGCCGGCTGTCCCCGCGCAGCGCCTCGAGCTCGGCCCGGAGCCGGCTGTCCAGGTGGGCGGGGTCGTGGAACGTCGTGGTGTACCCGCACCGGGCCACGCGCCCGACGGCCTGCCGCAGCGACTTGCGGGACGCGCCGGCGAGCGAGAACGCGGTGCAGTCGACCACGGCCTCGTCGCCCAGGTAGACCGCCCGCAGCCCGCTCGCCTCGTACAGGGCGAGCTGGTCGGGGCGGGCGCCGAGCACGGCGACGGACCACCCGTGGCTCTCGACGTGCTCGAGGAACTCGGCCCAGACCTCGGTGCGCTCGTCGGCGGGCCCGATCGGGTCGGGCGAGACGAGGCAGACGCCGCCGCGGACCGCGTGCGCGACGACCGAGCGGCCCGTGAAGAACCAGTCCTTGTCGTCGCGCAGCGCGAACCAGTCGAGCGTCCC
Organism: Actinomycetes bacterium; assembly: GCA_023390875.1. Lineage (GTDB taxonomy): Bacteria > Actinomycetota > Actinomycetes > Actinomycetales > Cellulomonadaceae > Cellulomonas. The sequence continues at coordinate 3,186 of JAEWCA010000009.1, read as the reverse complement.
GCTGCCGTGCTCCTCGACGATCGCGCGCGCCCGCTCCCGTTCCGCGCGGTGCTCCGCGGGTGTGAGCCGGTGGGGGTGCCGCGGCGACAGCAGCACCCAGGCACCCGCGACGACGAGCCCGACGGCGGCGGCCAGCGACATCGGCGTGAGCAGCTGCTCGGCGCGGTGCAGGTGCCGCAATGGCACGGCGGCCGTGAGGACGCGCGCCGCCAGCACGGCCAGGGCCCCGCCCGACAGCCCGAGCACGAGCGCCCGGCGCACCGCCGCCCGCGTCGGCAGCACCGAGAACACGTTCCGCTGCGACGCGAGCCACCCGGCGGCGACGGCGACGAGGACCGCCTCCTCGACGTCGAGCCCTTTGACGAGGTGCAGCACCACGGAGACGCCGAGCAGCACGAGCGTGCCGAGCCAGGCGAGCCGCTGCCCGCGACGCAGCCCGCGCGCCATGAGCAGCAGCCCGACGGACACGAGGACCAGCGTGGTGGCCGCGGTCGGCGGCACGGTCTCGGGCAGCACGTCGAGCAGCACGTCGAGCCGGCGGCGCAGCGGTGGTGAGATCGCGGACAGCAGCCCGACGACGGCGAGCACGGCCACCCCGGTCGCCGCTCCCGTCCGGACCCGTTCGCGTCGGCGCCGCCCGGGGAGCGGGTCGACCGGCGTGCGCATCTGCGGGACGGCGGTCACCCGCGCGAGTGTGCCGCGACTCGCTGGGAGTCCTCCCAGGCAACCGTCAGCCTTCTCGCAGGTGGCGCCCCAGGTGGGCGGTGGACGATGCCGGGGTGTCCGACTCGGTCCCCGCGTCCGTCCTGCGCGAGCTCGCCGGTGGCGGCGACGCCCTCAGCTCCTGGTGGACGGTCGCTGCCCTGGGGCTGGTCGCGGTCGCGACGGCGGTCGCCGCGGTGCGTCGCCGTCGCGCGACCCGCCGGGCCCGCACCTGGCCGCTGTGGTCGACGGTCGCCGCGACAGGGGCGCTCGTGTCGCTGCTCGCCGTCAACTGCGTCGTCGGCTACGTGCCGAACGTGTCCGCGGCCCGCACGACGCTGTCGAGCTGGGGTCTGGTGCCGCCGCCGCGGCTGTCCCACGGGGTGCCGGCGGCGCGGGCGGCGGCGGCCGGGACGGGCGCCGTCCGGGCCGTCCGGGTCCCGGTCGACGGCGACCTGCACATGCCGTCCGAGCTCACCTGGGTGTACACACCACCGGGCTACGACCCGCACGGCGCACGCCGGTACCCGGTCGTGTACCTGGTGCACGGGTCGCCGGGGCACTCGGGCGACTGGTTCGCCGCGGGTCAGGTGGGGCACGTGATGGACGTCCTGCTGGCGCACCACCTGGTCCGGCCGATGATCGTGGTGGCGCCCGACGTGAACGGCGTCGGGCGCGGCGGACGCGACACGGAGTGCCTCGACTCGTCGCGCGGGGGCTCCCAGGTGGAGACGTACCTGGACGACGTGCTGGTGCCGTGGGTCGACGCGCACTACGCCACCCACGCCGACTGGCGGCACCGCACGGTCGGAGGCTTCTCGTCGGGCGCGTTCTGCGCGCTCGACCAGGGTCTGCGCCACCCGGACCTGTTCGGCACGATCCTCGCGATCGGCCCGTACGGCGACCCCGGGTCGGGCGGCCGGGCGATGCTCGGCGGCGGTGCCGCGTGGGCCGCGCACGCCCCGTCGCGCTACCTGCCGACCGTCCCGCTCCCGCACCGGATGGCCGTGTTCCTCGACTCCGGCGGTCGGATGCGCACCGAGGAGCGGCGTGCGCGGACCCTCGCTGACCTGCTGGCCGCGCGCGGGCAGGACGTGGAGACCCGGACGGAGCCGGGCGAGGGGCACACGTGGCGCATGGCCCGGGCGGCGGTCCCGTTCGCGCTCGTCTTCGCGTCGCGGCACGGCTGACGGACCCTGCGTCGAACCGGTTCCGCGCGTCAAGCACGGCGAAGCGTTTAGGCGATGGAGCGCGTTTACCCGCTCTGGTTGTGTGACCCGCGCACCCGCCCGTCGACCGGCCGGCGGAACGGCGGGCGGGTGCATCCACACACGAGAACCTTCGAGGCCGTCGCGCGCCCGCGACCGCCCGATGCTCAGGAACGAGGATGTCCATGAGGTCTCGACTCCCCCTGCTGTCCTCTGCCGCGCTGGCGGCGGTCGTCGCGCTCGGCGCGGCGTCGCTCGCCCCGACCGCCGCGGACGCGGCCACGCCCCCGGGCCTGCACGTGTCCGGCACCCAGCTCGTCGAGAAGGACGGCACGCCGTTCGTCGCCCGCGGCGTGAGCCACGCGCACACCTGGTACACGTCCCAGACGCCCACGGCGATCCCGGCGATCCGCGCGGCCGGTGCGAACGCGCTGCGTGTCGTCCTGTCCGGCGGCGACCGGTGGACGAAGAACGACGCGACCGACGTCGCCAACATCATCAGCCTGTGCAAGGCCAACAAGCTGATCTGCATGCTCGAGGACCACGACACCACCGGCTACGGCGAGCAGGGCGGCGCGGTCACCCTCGACACGGCCGCGAGCTACTGGGTGAGCCTCGCCTCGGTGCTCAAGGGCCAGGAGGACTACGTCCAGATCAACATCGGCAACGAGCCGTACGGCAACACGGCGTCGGTCAACGCGGGCTGGGCGGCCGACACGTCCGCGGCCATCAAGAAGATCCGCGCGGCCGGCCTGCACCACAACATCGTGGTCGACGCGCCGTCGTGGGGTCAGGACTGGGCCGGCATCATGCGCGACAACGCCGCGACCGTGGCCGCCGCCGACCCCGACGGGAACACGCTGTTCTCGGTGCACATGTACGGCGTCTACAACAACGCCTCGACCATCACGACGTACCTCGACGCGTTCAGGTCGAAGGGTCTGCCGCTCGTCATCGGCGAGTTCGGCAACATGCACTCCGACGGCGACCCCGACGAGGACACGATCATGTCGGAGGCCGTGAAGCGCGGCATCGGCTACTACGGCTGGTCGTGGTCGGGCAACGGCGGCGGCGTCGAGTACCTCGACATGGTGACGAGCTTCAACCCGGCGCAGAAGACGTCGTGGGGCACGCGCATCTTCGACGGCGCGAACGGCATCAAGGCGACCGCCGTGACGGCGAAGATCTACGGCTGCGTGCAGCCCACGCCGACCCCGCCGCCCACCACGCCGCCCCCCCCCCCCGCCCCCCCCGGGGCCCCCCCCCCCCCCCCCCC
>JAEWCA010000460.1 GCA_023390875.1 Actinomycetes bacterium | reverse complement strand
CGCCACCGCCGATCACGTCGCCGGTGGCGACGACGCGCTACGCCTGGTCCCGACCCTCGGGCCCCGGCGCCGTCCCGGCGTTCGTGTTGAGGATCTCGCGGGCCTGCTCGGCCGCCCGGGCGATGCGCTCGCCGACGAAGTCGAGGAACCGCGCGATGTTCTCGAGCCGGTTGGCCGCGGGCGAGCCGGCCCCGAGGACGACGACCCCCTGCCGCGCGGTCTCGGCGAGCTGCGCGTTCGACTGGGCCGCGGCGATCATCGACTGGTACCAGACGTCGTTGTCGACGACGTACCGCTCGCGCCGGCTCTCCTCGTCGCGCTCGCGGCGGGCGAGACCCTGGACCTCGAGGTACGAGATCGCCTTGGAGACGGACGCGGGGCTGACGTCGAGCCGCTGCACGAGCTCCGCCGCGGTGAGGCTGCCCGTGTCGGACGTGTAGAGGCAGGTCAGGACGCGGGCCATCATCTTCGGGACGCCCGACTGCATGAGCAGCGTCGTGAACGTCTCCTCGTACTCGCGGACGGCGGCGTCGTCCCGGCCGCGGCCCGCCGTCCGCGGGCGCGGTGAGCTCGGGGTGCGCCGGTGGGCGCGGCGCTCGGTCGCGCGGTGCGCCAGGTCGGCGCGGTAGGCCGTCGGGCCGCCGTTGCGCATGACCTCGCGCGTGACGGTCGACGTGGGCCGGTCGAGACGTCGGGCGATCACCGCGTAGGCGAGGCCGTCGGCGAGCCCGACGGCGATCTGCTGGCGCTCCTGCTGGGTGAGCCTGCCTCCCGGCATCGCGGCCTCCTGGGTGTGGTGGTGACGGCCCGACGATAGCGTTCATCGATCGCCATTGCAACGCATCCTGTTCATCATGTTGCGTTAGATCGATTCCCATTGCAACAGTTTCTGCTCTCTGACCTGCGCAGTCACGAATCCATTGCAGGATCGCCGTTGCCATGTTCGCGAACGCAACATAGCGTTTCCAACATCAGAAACCGACGAGCACAGGAGTTGAGCACGATGCAGACCTTCGCCACCACCGCCCCCATCACCGCCGTCCTCGACCTCCCCGGCAGCCGCGTCCAGCTCATCGCCGCGGACCGCACGGACACCGTCGTCGAGGTCCTGCCCGCCGACGCCTCGCAGGGCCGGGACGTCAAGGCCGCCGAGCAGACGACCGTCACCTTCGCCGACGGCGTGCTGCGGGTCGAGACCCCGGTCCGCCACCAGATCCTCGGCGCCTCCGGATCCGTCGAGGTCACCGTGAAGCTGCCCGCCGGCTCGCACGTCGAGGCGAAGGCCGCGAGCGCCGACGTCCGCGGCGTCGGCCGGTTCGGCGACGTCACCGTCGAGGCGTCGCACGGCGCGCTCAAGCTCGACGAGGCCGCCGGCGTCCGGGTCACGACGCAGGCGGGGGACGTCACCGTCGGCCGCCTCCTGGGCTCCGCGGAGATCACCACGGGCAAGGGGGACATCCGGATCACCGAGGCCCGGCGCGGCACCGTCGTCCTGAGCACGCAGGCGGGCGACGTGTCGGTCGGCGCCATCCGCGGGGTCTCCGCCTCGCTCGACGCCGGCACGAGCTTCGGCCGTGTCGAGAACTCGCTGCAGAACACCGGGGCCGTCGACCTGACGATCCGCGCGACCACGGGCTACGGCGACATCTCGGCCCGCAGCCTCTGACGCTCCACCCGACGAAGGACCGCCGCGGCGTGCGGCGGTGCTTCGTCGGTTCTCCGTGAGGCTCAGGCCACCAGGCTCCAGACGAATGTCGCTCCCTCGTCAGCCGACCACCCCGAACCAACGAGGGACCCTCCGCCGGTACTCGTCGTACGGCGCACCGAACCGCTCGTGCAGGAACCGCTCCTCGGGGAGCACGGCGCCCCACAGGATGAGCAGCACGGCGACCGGGAACAGCACGAGACCCCAGAACGTCGGCGCCAGCAGTGCCAGGCCGAGGTAGAGCCCGAGCAGCCCGACGTACAGCGGGTTGCGGGACAGCCGGTACGGCCCCTCCTCGATCAGCGCCAGCGTCTCCTGCCCAGGCAGAAGACCCGTGCGATGGCGAGCGAACAGCCACAACGACCAGCCGTTCCACCCGACGAAGGCGACGACCAGCGCCCAGCCGAGCGGGACTCGCCACGGCCCGAGGTCGACCGGATCACCCCAGGTCGCGGTGGCGAGCCACCCTGCGAGCAGCGGCGCGCCGACCGCCACCGGCGGCCAGAGCCGGAACGGGACGACGTGCTCGTGCGCCATGCCGCCGATTGTCGAGGGCGGAAGGGGCATCCGTCGCGGTCGTGCATCCATATGGATATCCGGCGTCGATGTATCCATACGTTGACATGCCTGCAATGTCTCCATACGGTGGCATGCATGGAGGAGCTTCTGTCCGCACGCTCGCTGACGCGTCTGGGATCGGCCGTCCGCCGGTTGCGTTCGGACCGTGGGCTCACGCAGGAGGAGCTCGCCGATGCCGCCGGTGTCTCGCGCCTGTGGCTGTCGCGTCTGGAGAACGGCCAGCGGCCCGGCCTCGAGCTCAGCCTGCTCCTGCAGGTCCTCGACGCTCTCGACGCATCCCTCCTGATCCGCGACGACCGAGCGGCCGCCGGATGAGCCCGACGCTCGCGGTCGTCCTGGAACGTCGGCTCGTCGGCCAGGTCGCACGCACCCGCGCGGGCGCGCTGCGACTCACCTACGCCGACGACGCTCGGACCTACGGCCGCACACCGCTCTCGCTGTCCCTCCCCACCGACACGCCGTCGATCGTCGGCGACCGGGTGCTGACGTACCTCAAGGCGCTTCTCCCGGATCGCGAGACGACGCTCGCCGCGATCGCCCGGCGCACCGGCGCCGACCCGACGGACCCGCTGAGCCTGCTCGCGGCCATCGGCAAGGACTGCGCGGGGGCGGTCCAGCTGTGCACGCCCGACGAGGTCACCGACACCCTCGACCGGGTCGGCGCGCTGGTGCCGGTCACCGACAGCGACATCGAGCAGCGCCTCGCCGAGCTCCGCATGAGCGAGGACGCCTCCTGGACGATGCGCGGCGAGCACTGGTCGCTCGGCGGGACGCAGAACAAGTTCGCCCTCCGCGAGGTCGGCGGACGGTGGTTCGAGACACAGGGTGCCCGGGCGACGAGCCACATCCTGAAGCCCGGCATCCACCAGCTCAACGCTCAGGCCCTCGTCGAGCACCTGACCATGCGGGCCGCCGACGCGTGCGGGATCGACGTCGCCCGGACCGAGTACCACGAGTTCACGACGGAGCCCGCGATCGTCGTGACCCGGTTCGACCGCCGCGACGACGGGAACGACCTGGTGCGCCTGCACCAGGAGGACATGTGCCAGGCCCTCGGCGTCTCCGAGAAGTACGAGCAGTACGGCGGCCCGAGCGCCGCGCAGATCATCCGCCTGCTCCGCGAGAGCGCCGCCAGCCGCCGCGACGCCGACGAGAACGTGCGCAAGTTCGTCGACGGCCTGATCTTCAACACCGTCGTCGCGGCCCCCGACGCGCACGCGCGCAACTACGCCGTGCTGCTCGATGGCGACCGGGTGCGCCTCGCGCCCCTCTACGACGTCGCGACCGGCCTCGCGTACTCCGCGCCGGACAACCGCGTCCTGTCGATGAGCGTCGGCGGGGAGTACCGGGCCGACAGAGTCGGGCGAGAGCAGTGGATGCGGTTCGCCGACGACAACCGTCTGGACCCCGACTCCGTGCTCAGCCGCGCCCGCGAGATCGCCGACGTCGTTCCCGGCGCGATGCGCGTCGAGCTGGCCGACGTCGAGGCCTGGGACAACACGGCGAAGGAGCTGGGAAGCCGGCTGCTCCCTGCGCTCGACGCGCGCATGGTGCAGGTCACCCAAGCCCTCGCCTGACCGACACCGCCGGCCTGACGCGCGACGGGCGTCAGCCCACGCCCTCCGCCGCCAGCGCGTCGACCAGCAGCCCCACGAGCGCCTCGAGCTGCACGTCCGTCGCCGCACCCTCCTCGACGTCCGCCCCGTCCAGGGCCCGGGCGGCGAGCGCGGACTTGCTGTCGATGAGCTCGGCGATCTTCGCGTCGATGGTCTGCGCGGCGATGATCCGCCAGGCGGTGACGGGCTGGTCCTGGCCGATGCGGTGGATCCGGTCGATGGCCTGGGTCTGCTCGGCGTCGGTCCAGGACAGCTCGGCGAGCACCAGGTTGGACGCGACCTGCAGGTTGAGCCCGACGCCGGCGGCCATGAGCGAGCAGACGGCGATCTGCACGTCGGGGTCGTCGGTGAACGCGGCGACGTTCTTGTTGCGCGTCCTCGTCGTCTGGTCGCCGCGGATCGAGGCGAACGTGATGCCGCGGTCGGCGAAGCTCTTCTCGGCCTGGTCCATGACGTCGACGTGCCGGGCGAAGAACACGACCTTGCCCACGTTGCGCGCGAGCTGCGCGGCGTAGTCGGCGGCGAGGCCGGCCTTGGCCTGACCGATGCGGCGGACCATCGTGAAGACGTTCTCCCCGCCGGCCTTGTCGCTCGAGTCCTTGAGCTCGCCGGCGGCGACGCGGCGCGCGAGGTCGAGGTCGATGCCGCCGGGCGTCATGCCGAGCGCGGTCACGGCGGACCGGTAACGCTCGACGAGACGTTCCGCGAGGGCGGCCTCGGCGGCGCGGATCGAGCGGCCGACGGCGCCGTCGAGCTCGACGGGCAGGTCGGCGACGCGGCGGGCGGGGATGTCGGCCGCGACGTCGACCTTGCGACGGCGCACGATCCCCATGTCGATGACGCTGGATCGCGCGGCGGCGTAGAAGCCGGGGTCGGCGGGCGTGAGGCCGGTGTCCTCGAGCGCGGTGACGAGCTTGCCGAGCGGCTTGGTGTCGTCGATCCAGCCGAGGAACTGCCAGATGGCCCGGAAGTCCTCGATGTCGTTGATGAGCGGCGTACCGGTGAGCGCCATCATCAGCGGCCGCGACGTCCGCTCGCGGATCCGCTCCGACAGCGTGACCACGTTCTGCGAGCGCTGCGACGACTTGTTCTTGATGAAGTGCGCCTCGTCGACCACCATCCCGCGGAAGCCGAGGTTCCCGAGCCAGCCGACGTGCCGGTCGAGGATCTCGTAGTTCACGATCACGACGTCGGCGAACGCGTCGACCTCCTCGCCGTCGCCGTGCACCACGGTGGAACGACGCAGCGGCGTCCACAGCCCGACCTCGTGCGCCCAGTTCGTCTTCACGACGTTCGGGACGACGACGAGCAGCGGGTACGCGTCGGCCGCCTGCGCAGACAGCAGGGCCTGGGCCGTCTTGCCGAGGCCGGGCTCGTCGGCGAGCAGGAACGTGCGGTGACCGCGGGCCGTGGCCGCGACGACCTGCGCCTGGTGCGGCATGAGCTCACGGCCGAGCGGCAGCGGGACCGGACGGGGCTCGGGCAGGTCCATGCACGCCGGCTGCCCGGTGGCGGCCCGCTCGAACGACTCGAACAGCGGGTCGAGCAGCTCCCACCCGGCCAGACGACGGGCGCGGGCCGTCCGTTCCGCCGCGGCCTCGAAGTCGGGCGCCAGGAACGGGTTCGCCAGCTGACGGGCACGCACCGACTGCGGCACCACCTGATGGGTCGTGACCGTGAGCGGCGCGGCCGTCGGCGTCGGCGCCGGTGCGGGCTCGGGCTCGTCCGGCGGCTCGATCCCGCCGGCGCGCATCAGCGTCGCCTTGTAGTCGCGGGCCGCGTCGGAGACCCGGGCGTCTTCGCTGAGCAGCTGGAGCAGGGACGTGTCGCGCGCGGCGGTCTTGGCCAGCTGCGTCGCGAGCCCGTCGAGCCGCTTGAGCTGTTCGCCGCGTCGCGACGAGCTCAGGGTGGTGTCCGCCATGACGCGCGCCCGCTCCTCGCGGACCAGCAGCGCCACGACCTGGAACTTCGTGCGCATCGCCGGCTTGGTCGGCGGCCGCTGGACGACGCGCTCGACCTCGCGCGCGACGTCCGCGAGCACCTCGATGAGGCTGCGCTGGGCAGGGCGGCGCTGGGTGGACGTGCCGGTGTCCGTGCGCGGACGACCGGACCGGCGCCGGGCTGGTGCTGCCACTTCTCCTCCTTCGTCCACGCCGCGACCGCGGCGCAACGCGCCGAGCATCGGCGGAACAACGCCCGCCTCCACGGCCCCAGGACACGCGTGTGCACCGACAGCGACCGGCGTCGTGCGTCCGGCAGTGCCGGACGTTCCCCTCGACGCTTCGCAGCGGATGCGTCCAGGTCACGTGGACCTGTGCTCGCCCGTCTTCGCGGTCGGCTCGGTGGCCTTGCTGCGGGCCTTCTCGATACCGCGGTTCATCTTTGCACGACCTGGTCGTCGGGTGGGGTGTCCCAGCGGTCGAGCGCGTCGGCGGCCCGCGTCTCGGCGGTCGGGCGCCGGTCGATGGTCTCCATGGACGGCGGCCGAGCCTCCCCTTGATTCTTTGCGGATGCGTGAATAATTGCGGATATGGACAACGAGGTGGCGACAGAGCGATTCGCCGCTCTCGCTGATCCGGTCCGGCTCGCCACGGTGGAGGTCCTGTCACGAGGCCCGTGCAGCGCCGGAGAGCTCGCACGTCACGCCTCGGTGTCGCCGTCCGTCATGAGCCGCCACCTCCGGACCCTTCAGGCGGCCGGCCTGGTCACCGACAGTCGCGACCCGCACGACGCACGCCGCCGCGTCTTCACGCTGCGCGACGAAGGCCTGGTCGAGGCCAGAGCCTGGATGGACCAGGTGCAGGCACAGTGGAACGAGCAGCTTGCGGCGTTCCGCGACCACGTCGAAGCCACCGACCGATGAACCGTCCCGTCGGCGCCGCAGAGCGACCCGAGCGCCCTGAAGCCCGCGCGAGCATCGACGTCCGCGTCCCGCCGGCGCGCGCGTTCGAGGCGTTCACCGACGAGATCGCCTCCTGGTGGATCCCCGGACCGATCAACTTCTTCGACGCCGGACGGTCGCCGACGATGCACGTCGAGCCCCGGTGCGGAGGACGGGTGCTCGAGGTGTACCCCGACGGCGAGCTCGTCATCGCCGAGATCACCCGGTGGGAGCCCGGCGTCCGCCTGACCTATCGAGGCGTCGTCGACGACAGCCAGACCGACGTCACCTTCGAACCGACCACCACGGGCACCCGGGTGCACGTGCACCAGTACCTGCGCGACGGCGGCGAGCGGGCGTTCCTGTTCTGGCCGAACGTCATCGGCTGGCTCATCCCCTGGTGCGACAGCCAGGTCATCGCAGACCGAACGACCGAGAGGTAGAAGGATGACGGACCCCATCGAGATCCTGCGCTCTGCCAGGACGGCGGTGCTCCACGACTGGCCCTCCGACGACGTTCCCCACGCCCTCGTCCTCGCGGGCCTCGACGTCACCTTCCAGGGCGGCCCCGACCCGCACGACCTCTACGTCATGCGACTGGTCGACGGTCATCCGGAGACGAGCCCCGCCACGACACTGCCCGAACGGGCGGACATCATCTACAGCCACCGGCCCGCGGCAGAGCTGCCCGGTCTGCTGGCGGAGGCCCGGCAGCTCGGTGCCGCCACGCTCTGGCACCAGTCCGGCCGCAACGACGACGGCGAGAAGGACCCCGCCGGCGTCTTCCTCACGCCCAGCGAGGTCGAGCACATGACCGCGCTCGCCGACGCAGCCGGGGTCGCGTTCGTCAGCGCGCCGTACATCGTCGCTGCTGCAGCGGCCGCCCGCTCCTAGCCGGCTGTCCGGCCACGCCCTCGGACTGGGCTCACCGCGCTTGCGGTGTGCTCACCGACCACAGGCACAGCACCCGCGGGCGTCGCGCACGTCGGCGCCGCGGAGGGGCGTCGGAGGTGCGGTGATTCTCGGTGCGCCTGGGCAGATTCGAACTGCCAACACCCGCTTTAGGAGTTCGACCCCGGCGGGCGCAAGGCTCGCTGACCTGCGGAAATAGATGCGCGAGCCGCGCGAGATGCCAGTGATTTCGGACTCCAGCTGACCATACGCTGACGACGCTGAAGGCCACCGCGTCCGAGCACCGCGCCCAGTGGGAGCAGCCCTAGCTAGAAGCGCGCGGTCAACTCCCCTGCTACGACCGAGCGTGTCCTTGAGTTGCTGAACGGATCGCTTGGGCAAACGGGGCGTCTTGCGCCTGGACACGCGCCTTCAGCCTGTCGAAGGGCACCATCGCGTCGCTCGTCTCGCCTCGCGACAACATCCATGCCACCCAGGCATCGTGTACGTCCTCGTCAGTGACCGCACTCCCCTTTACCCGGGCGAGCACCGCATAGAGCCGAAATAGGTCGTCGGCGTCGTCCGGCACCTGCACGCCTTCGGAGAGGTGTGCGCGGATGGTCGCTGCATCGTCATCGAGATAGGTCATGTCGATCCCAGGTACGCGGCGAGAGCAATGTTCATTGCGGCAAACAGGATGGGCACGACGCGTTCGACGGTCCCCAGCTCGGCGTACCTGGGCCGCCACCTCTTGACGGGGTCCTTCTTGAGCGAGGTCCACTCGTCTCCGAAGACTCGATGGGGTAGCAACTTCTCGATCTCCAGGATCACGTCGTACTTTGCCCTATTGAGGTCACGGTAACTCCGGAGTAGGAGAAACCACGTAAGCGACGTTGCTGCGCCGGCCGCGCACACCGCCATCAACACCCATCGATCGGCCGGAGACTCGCCGCTCGTCAAGAAGCCCAGGGTGGCGATCAGCCCGCTTTGGAGGGTCAGAAAGTAGGAGTTGGTCGCGCCCCGACGTGCCGAGACCCGATCGGCCATCTCAGCGGCGAACTTGTAGAGGTCGAGCGTGGCCGGGTCGCGCCCCTCGCCCGAGCTCGTCACCTCGAGCCCGCAGTGAGCGCCTTCAGATTGGCCCACGACCACGTGTAAAGCTTGTCCGACGGCAACGCGGACGTGGGCTTTCGGTTCGTCCCCTGGGCGCGTCCCGCAAGGAGGAAGTACGGCTTCCCGAGTTCCTGAGCGATCGTCACTTCCGCCGCGACGCCGGCGGCGGTGTGGGTGCTAAGCCCACAGATGACAGCCACCGTGCTGCTCGCCTGAATGCGGCGCTTCGCCTCCGCGCGCCAAGTCGGCGAGGCGATCTTGATCGACCAGTCTGCGATCTCGAACGGGGAGTCCGGGTTCGCGGCCTGACCGAGGAGCAGCGTCTTGAGATCCTGGTCGTGGTCGTAGTCGTAGCTGATGAACACTCTGGTCTTGGACACGCTGAGTTCCTCCTGTGTGGGCTGATGTCGAGACCCTCCCATGGGGCGCCCACATGCCGCGAGGCCGGGCCAAACGGTGCGACGGCGACGTAGAGGCACCTGTCGCAACTCGGCCCTGCACCTCTCAGTTAGTCGGCCGTTCGGAGCACCAGCCGCAGTTCTTGCGCCGCAACCCGTGCCTCGTGCCATTGCTCTTGCCATCGGCCGTCGAAGGGCTCGCTCGGCTGAAGGATCCGCGAGGACAGCCCGGCAAGGTGCAGCACGATCGGTCGGGCTCGTTGGCTCACCTCAACTGGGGCGTCGTCGATCCACGTCAGGGCTTCACGTACGACTCTCCCGAGCCGAGCCCGTGCCGGGTACGCCACATCCGGGGAGAGGTCCGAGCCCAGTAAGACGTCGAGTCGGCGATCCAACCTTTCACGAGCCAGCATGCAATGCCTCCATCCGGTGAATAAGCTCTGTGGCTACCGCAATTGACTCGCGCGCCAGATAACCCGTCGCCTCTCTATGGAGTGGTATGCCCCTGGCTTCAGCAAGCCGGAATTCGTAGAGCGAAACAGCACTCGCAGCGACGTCAGCATGCATCCCGAGACCCAGGAACGCTCGGGTAATCGATTGTTCGCGCTCGAATATGACGGATCCCAGGAGGTGTGTCGCGAGGATTGAGGCGTGGCGAATCACGGTTGCAATGATGCCTAGTTCAAATGCCGGATCCCCACCATCGTCGATCGCAGACTCCGAATCGGATAACGCGACCGCAAATCCCGCAATATCTTGCTTCGATCGAGTGTAGGGCGGCAGACTCCTCAGGATCTCATTGAACCGGCTCGAGCCATGACCGTTCGCCATTGGCCGACCCTCAGTTGCAACATGTAGGAGAAATAGCGATCCGTACGACGCCATGCTTGATACTTCGAACCACGAGTACCGGCGTACGGCGAGGTGCTCATACTGCGGCAAGTTCACAAGCCGCCGGGTATCCGGCGCGCCACCATCATCAGCATCCGTGATCCAAAGGACGTCAAGATCACTGGTCTCGACCTGGGACCCTCGCGCCACGGACCCGTATAGCCACAACGCATCCTCGGTCATCGCTTCGAAAGCCTCTTGATGAGGACCGTCACGAATAGACCGAAGAACAAGACGCCAATCGCGGCCTCCATCGACGCTGCGACTAGAGCGCCTCCAGTTGCCTCGCCGGCAAGATCTACGAGATCGAGCGACAGAAAGTTTCCAACGCCCCACCAGAACACTTCCGATAGTGGATTGCCGGGCCCCAATGCGATGTAGTTAATGACCGGGAATAGGACGAGGAGGAATAGGAGCAGCGATCCCAGCAACCGCCGCGCACTTTCACCGTGGAGCCAAAGCGCGCGGTTCAGTCGATGCCACGCGAGTTCGGCGACCGCACTCAACCGCGCGATCGTATCGAAATGATCCCGATACCACTGAGTTTCGCCCGCCACCGCCGCTCGCAAATGGAGGTTGCGCGCCTCTATGACGGCCAGCCGATAGCGTCTCGCATCGCCGACATCGCCCGCCTGCTCGGCCGCGATTGCACACTGCTCAGCGACTTCGATCCTTAGGTTTGGCTCGATAGGCATTGAAGTGGAAAAGTCCGCAAAAGAAGGATGGCAGCCACGGAATCGCGCATATCGAAAGTCCGATGCAACTATTGCGACCTTTGAGAATAGGCAGTCGACGAATCGGCATCCCGTAAAGCTTGACTGACGCAGGTCACTTTGGCGAAAATAGCAATCGACAAAGATGCAGTCGATGAACCGTGAACGAGTCAACTTTGCACTCTTGAAACTCACGTTGATGAACGTACAATGTCTATACTCGGCGTCGACCAGTTCCTGGCCATCCAGGCGCGCGGATGCGAATGTGGCATCCTTCCCTTGCCAAGGGTCTTCCAGTGCGCTCTCGGGGCGACCGGCTGTCAAGCCATCCATAGGACATTTGTACACGTGGTCCAGTGCGATCCGCGCGCGATTCGCCAGGTGGTAGTAGTCCTGACCTGGCGCCGCGAGCGGCGAGGTTCTGCATCCGATACCGGCGACATCTCCGCTTCGGCGAGGGTCGGCTCCTGGCCAGCATCGCATCGACTTCGGCACGCGGTGCAAGAAGAGTCGAGCCGTCATCGCTCCGCCGGCGTCCTCGCTCCCCTGCCGAGTGACCGCGTCGCGAGCGGCGGCAGGATGAGGGGCATCTCAGTGAAGGAGACCCCTGTGGGCGAAGTGGTCATGTACGGCGACAGGCGGGTCTCGGTCAATGTCGCCTGGTCGATCCCACTCCCCAAGGGCACGACCAAGCGCGAGCCGCACTGGCTCCGCGCGGAGCAGCTGGGCTAGCTCGCTGACGCCATTCCGCCCAACTGCGGCCGGTCGTCCTCTTCCTCGGCTTGGCCGGGTGCCGATTCTCGGAGATGTGCGCGCTGCGGGTCGACGATGTCGTCCAGACACCGCACGGCCTTGGCGTGCGCATCCACCGGGCAGCACCGCAGTCGAAGAAGGCCAGCGGCGCGGCCTTCGGTCCGACGAAGACGCATCAGACCCGCACCGTGCCAGTCCGCCGACGCTCGAGACCTAGGTCCGGCACCGGATCGAGAACGCGCCCTCAGGCTCGTACCTGTTCCCCAGCTCGACCGGAGGGATCTGGACCAACACCAACTTCTGGACCCGCTCGCGCTGGACCGAGACGACCCGAGCCGTCAGCCTCGTCGGCACGACGATCCACGACCTGCGCCACACGGCCGCCTCACTGCTCATCGCCGCCGGCGCCGACGTGAAGGCGGTGATCCTCGGCCACGCCACCGCCACGATGACCATGGACCTCTACGGCCACCTGTTCTCAGAGGCGCCCTGGGTGGCGATGGAACGCATGCCGACGTTCCCGGACCCCGGGTCACCCTCCCCGGCCTCTCCGATGACCGCCCGGGAAGGGAGGCATGGTCCGCCGACCCGCGTCAACAACTGTCGTAGCCCGGGTTCCGCCCCGTCAGTCGGACGAGTCCGACGCCTCGGCCGGCGCTCGAGTTGAATGCGTCCTGAGCAGCACGGTGCGGTTCTTCGCCTGGCCCCGGCCCGCGCCGTGCGACTCTGTTGGGTTGCTTGCGACCGGTTGAGACGAGGACGGCATGGCTTCGGAGATCGCGTGGGCGGTGTCGAGCACCGTGGTGCTCGTGTTCATCTACAGGCACGTTGAGCTTACCTGGCCGCAGAGCTACTTCGGGCCCGCCGAGTCGATCGCTCGGTACTTTTCGCGCACCGGACTGCGATACGTGATGTTTCGCTTCCTGCCGCCGTACCTCGTCTTCGTCGTCGTCGGGATCTACGCGCAGAGCGACCCGACAATGGTCGTGTGGCTGTGCGCTGCCGCGTACACCCTCACCAGTACCGCCCTGTCGGTTCACGCTTCAGTACGAGTTGCGCCAGGCGCGCCGCCGTTGACCACACCTCGCCTCCTGGTGCTGGTCACGATCGCCATCGGCCTGGCCGGGTGCGCGTGGGCGGCCGTCGCTACCGTCCCACGCGTTGATCAATACGCGCCGCAACCGGCCGAAGTAATCGCAAATCTAGTCGCAGCCGCTCTCGCCGCGGTACTCGTGATTTCGTTCGTCACGAGCACTCGGGACAGCACCCCTGACCAGCGCACATTTCCAGCGGAGCTCGCCGAGCAAATCGAGGCAATCGCGATCGAGAGTTGCGTCGACCCATCGCTCGCGGTGGCGATCGGCTACGTCGAGAGCCAGGAGCGCCCTCCTTGGTTCCGTCGGCTTGAGCGGCGCGCGGCGCCATTGAGACGCAGGGGGTCCTTCGGGTTGTTTCAGGTCGCCGGGCACGGGCCGGTCAGCGACCTCGAGTCGTGCCGAATCGCCTTGAAGCGGCTCTCCGGCGCGTTCCCGCTGCTTGACGATAACCACGGGCCGGTCGAGTGGTCCGTGCGCCAGCTCGCTGAACGGCACAACCCTGATGCTCGCTTCTCCGACATGGTGTCTCGTGACGGGTTCAGTGGAGGCTCGGAACTGACGCGCCGACGGTAGTCGGGGCGGGGTTGTGCCGGTAGTGCTTCTCCTCGAACTCGGTCGGAGGGACCAGGCCGATCTCGCCGTGCAGGC
>JAEWCA010000452.1 GCA_023390875.1 Actinomycetes bacterium | reverse complement strand
GCCTGCACGTTCGTGCAGGCGCCGCAGCAGGACGTCAGGGACGGCCCAGCAGGATCCGCGCCTCCGCGACCAGCACGATCGAGCCCGTCACGAGCACCGCCGCCCCGCGCTCGACGTCGCGCTCCGCACGGGCGGCCGCGAGGTCCACCGCGTCGTCGAGCCGCTCGACGACGTGGACGCGGTCCTCGCCGAACACGTCGCGCGCGACCTCGGCCAGCTCCTCGGGGTCGAGGGCCCGGGACGTGGACGCGCGAGTCACGACGACCTCGGCCAGCACGGGCTCGAGCAGCGCCAGGATCCCCTCGGGGTCCTTGTCGGCCATGACGCCGACCACGCCGACGAGCCGCTGGAAGTGGAACGCCTCCTCGAGCGACTCCACGAGGGCCTCGACGCCGGCCGGGTTGTGCGCACCGTCGACGATGACCGTCGGGCTGGCCCGGACGATCTCCATGCGGCCCGGCGAGCTGACGTCGGCGAACGCCGCCTCGACCACGCCCGCGTCGAGCGCCGCTCCCCCGGTGAGGAACGCCTCGACGGCGACGAGCGCGAGCAGCGCGTTGTGCGCCTGGAACTCGCCGTGCAGCGGCAGGAACACGTCCGTGTAGACGCCGCCCGTGCCGCGCAGCGTGAGCAGCTGGCCACCCACCGCCACCGCGCGCTCGACGACCGCGACGTCGACCTCCTCGCGGATCACCCGCGCACCGCGCTCGGCGGCCGCCGCGAGCAGCACGCCCTCGACGTCCTCCTGCTGACGGGCCATCACGAGCGTCGCGCCGTCTTTGACGATCCCCGACTTCTCCGACGCGATCTCGACGAGGGTGTCGCCCAGGTAGCGCTCGTGGTCCATCGCGATCGGGGTGACGACCGCGACCTCGCCGTCGACGACGTTCGTCGAGTCCCAGCGCCCGCCGAGCCCGACCTCGACCACCGCGACGTCCACGGGTGCGTCGGCGAAGGCGGCGAACGCCATCACCGTGAACACCTCGAAGAACGACAGCCGCGGCTCGCCCCGCTCGGCCGACCGCGTGTCGACCAGGTGCACGTACGGCGCGACGTCCTGCCACACCTCGACGAACCGCTCGTCGCTGATGGGCTCGCCGTCGATCGCGATCCGCTCGTTGACGCGCGTGAGGTGCGGGCTCGTGAACCGCCCCGTGCGCAGGCCGTGCTCGCGCAGCAGCCGCTCGACCATGCGGCTCGTCGAGGTCTTGCCGTTCGTGCCGGTCAGGTGGATGGTCCGGTACGCCTTCTGCGGGTCGCCCATGAGCTCGCACACGGCCCGGACGCGGTCGAGCGTCGGGTCGATGTCGTGCTCGGGCGCGCGCGCCAGGATCGCCTGGTAGACCTCGTCGGCCGCCTCGCGCGCCTCACGGGCCTGCTGCGCGCGCACGTGGTCGGCACCCTTGTCGCGCTTGCTCATGCCTCGTACCCGCCCGCCTCGACGGCGGCGACGGCCACCTGCAGCGCCGCCGCCGGCGCGACCTCGATCGACACCGCGAGCGTCTCGCGGCCGATGAACTCGCGGTGCGCCTCGACCGCCGCGACATGCTCGGCCGGCACGTCGAGCTGCAGCACGATCCGGTCGCCGACCTGCAGGCCCGCGGCCTTGCGCGCGTCCTGCACGGCCCGGACGACGTCGCGGGCGTACCCCTCGGCGCGCAGGTCGTCGTCGAGCGCGAGGTCGAGCACCACGAACCCGCCGCCGGCCAGGACCGCGGCGGCCGCGGTCGGCTCGGAGCCGTCCTCGGCCGACGCCACGACCGTCGTGAGCTCGTACTCGGCGGGCTCGAGCGCGACGTCGGTGCCGTCGGCCACGGTCACGACGACCGCACCCTGCGCATCCGTGCGCCACGCACCGGCCTTCGCCCCCTGGATGACGCCCTGCACCCCGCGACCCAGGCGCGGACCCGCGGCACGGGCGTTCACCGCGAGCCGCTGCGTGATGCCGAACCGCTCCGCGGCACCCGCGTCGGCGGCCACCAGGTCGACGGCCTTGACGTTGAGCTCGCCCGCGAGCAGGCCCACGTACGGCTGCAGCGCCGACGGGTCGTCGACCGCGACCGTGAGCGTGCGCAGCGGCTGCCGCACCCGGACGCCCGCGGCCTTGCGCAGGCCGAGCGCGGTGGACACCACCGAGCGGACCTCGTCCATCGCGGCGACGAGCGCGTCGTCGGCCACCAGCCCGGGCTCGTCGGCCGTGGGCCAGTCCTCCAGGTGCACGCTGCGGCCACCGGTCAGGCCCCGCCAGACCTCCTCCGTGAGGAGCGGCGCGAGCGGCGCCATGACGCGGTTGAGCACCTCGAGGCTCGTCCAGAGCGTGTCGAACGCGTCGGCGTCCTCCGCCCAGAACCGGTCCCGCTGCGTCCGCACGTACCAGTTGGTCAGCACGTCGAGGTGCTCACGCACGGCCTCGCACGCCGCCGCGATGTCGTACGCGTCGAGGTGCGTCGTCACCGTGGTGACGAGGTCGCGGGTGCGCGCCAGGACGTACCGGTCCATCGGCGGCAGGCCCTCGGCGCGCGCGGCGTCGACCGGCTTCGCCGCGCACCCCGCTCCCCCGGCCGCGGCACCTGCGTACAGCGTGAAGAAGTAGTACGTGCTCCACAGCGGCAGCAGCACCTGGCGGACGCCGTCGCGGATCCCCTCCTCGGTGACGACGAGGTTGCCGCCGCGCAGGATCGACGACGACATGAGCGACCAGCGCACCGCGTCCGAGCCGTACACGTCCCACATCTGCGCCGGGTCCGGGAAGTTGCGCAGCGACTTGCTGGCCTTGCGGCCGTCGTCGCCGAGCACGATCCCGTGGCACAGGACGTTGCGGAACGCCGGGCGGTCGAAGATCGCCGTGGCCAGCACGTGCAGCGTGTAGAACCAGCCGCGCGTCTGCCCGATGTACTCGACGATGAAGTCGCCCGGGTAGTGGTGCTCGAACCAGTCGGCGTTCTCGAACGGGTAGTGCACCTGCGCGAACGGCATCGAGCCGGAGTCGAACCACACGTCGAACACGTCGGCGATCCGGCGCATCGTGGCCTGCCCGGACGGGTCGTCCGGGTTCGGGCGCGTGAGGTCGTCGATGAACGGGCGGTGCAGGTCGGGCTCGCCCTTGTCGTTCGTGGGGAGCCGCCCGAAGTCCGCCTCGAGCTCGGCGAGCGAGCCGTACACGTCGACGCGCGGGAACCGCGGGTCGTCCGACACCCACACCGGGATCGGCGTGCCCCAGTAGCGGTTGCGGCTGATCGACCAGTCGCGCGCGTTCGACAGCCACTTGCCGAACTGGCCGTCCTTGATGTGCTCGGGCGTCCAGGTGATCTCCTGGTTGAGCTCGACCATGCGGTCGCGGAACTCCGTGACCCGCACGAACCAGGACGACACCGCCTTGTAGATCAGCGGGTTCCGGCAGCGCCAGCAGTGCGGGTACGAGTGCTCGTACGTCTCGTGCCGGACGAGCACCGCGCGCTGCTCGGCGGCCGTGCGCGCGAGCGGGCCCGTGCCGTTCTTGAGGTCCGCGATGATCGGCTTGTTCGCCTCGAAGACCTGCTGGCCCTCGTAGTCCGGCACCTCGACCGTGAAGCGGCCGCGCGAGTCGACCGGGACCGTCGGGGCGATGCCCGCGGCCTCGCACGCGACCATGTCGTCCTCGCCGAACGCGGGCGCCATGTGCACGATGCCCGAGCCGTCCTCGGTGGTGACGAAGTCGCCGAGCAGCACCTGGTGCGCGTTCTCGTGGCCCGCGAAGTAGTCGAACGGCGGCGTGTAGCGGCGACCGGCGAGGTCCGCCCCCAGGACCGTCTCGACGACCGTGGCCTCGCCGAGCTCGCGCGCGTACGCGGCGAGGCGTGGGGCGGCCAGCAGCACGCGCTCGCCGGGGTGGGTCTGCGCGAACGGCGAGTCCGCGGCGGGCTCCACGACGACGTACTCGATCTCCGGGCCGACCGCGACGGCCAGGTTGCTCGGCAGCGTCCACGGGGTCGTCGTCCAGATGAGCGCGAGCTCGCCCGTCTCGAGGCGCAGGCCGACCGTGAGCGCCGGGTCCTGGCGCGACGCGTACACGTCGTCGTCCATGCGCAGCTCGTGGTTGGACAGCGGCGTCTCGTCGACCCAGCAGTACGGCAGCACCCGGTGGCCCTCGTAGGCCAGGCCCTTGTCGTACAGCTGCTTGAACGCCCAGATCGCCGACTCCATGAACGTGGTGTCGAGCGTCTTGTAGTCGTGGTCGAAGTCCACCCACCGTGCCTGACGGGTCACGTACTCGCGCCACTCGCCCGTGTACTTGAGCACCGACGCGCGGCACGCGTCGTTGAACTTCGCGATCCCGAGGTCCTCGATCTGCGACTTCTCGGTGATGCCCAGCACACGCTGCGCCTCGAGCTCGGCCGGCAGCCCGTGCGTGTCCCAGCCGAACCGCCGCTCGACCCGGTGGCCGCGCATCGTCTGGTAGCGCGGCACGACGTCCTTCGCGTACCCCGTGAGCAGGTGGCCGTAGTGCGGCAGCCCGTTGGCGAACGGCGGGCCGTCGTAGAAGACGTACTCGTTGCTGCCGTGCTCGCCCGCGTCGCGCTGGTCGATCGACGCCTGGAACGTGCCGTCCGACTCCCAGAACTTCAGGACGTCGCGCTCGAGGTTCGGCAGGTCCGGCGAGGCGGGGACGGGCGAGTCGGGGCGGTGCAGCGGGTACTTCGCGGCGGGAGTCACCGGGGGTCTCCTGGTCGATGTCGCTCACGGCTGCGAGGACGATCACCCCCCGGTCAGGGGACCACCGCGGTACCACCTCGCTTGCCGGCTCCCCTGTCCGGGTCGTCGACCACTCTGCTGCGGCTGTGACGGGCCTGCCCCGTCCGGTTCTACTGGGGCGCGGACGCCCGTTCTTCCGGAGGCTCGCCGGTGATGGCCGGGTCGACGCCTGTGCGGCCCAGGGTAACGCACGGGTGCCGCGGCCGGCCTGGCCGGCGGCGGCACCCGTCGTGTCAGCGGACCCTCACCGTGACCGGGGCGGTCGCGGTCGACCCGGCGGCGTTGCGCAGCTCCGCGACCAGCACGTGCGTGCCGGGCGCGATGCCGCTGAGCGTCGTGCGGACCGTCTGGCGCGCGGGCGTGGCGGGCACGAGCGCCTGGTGGCCGACCTCGACGCCGTCGAGCGTCAGCACGTACTCGTCGCCGTTGGTGCCCCACCAGAGCGTGGTGGTGACGACGAGGTCGCTGCCGGTCTGCGTCGCCTGGATCTGTGCGCGCCCCGGGGGCGCGTCGCGCACGACGACCGTGTGCGGGCGGGAGCGGGTCTCGCCGTAGGGGTTGAGCAGCTCGACGACGTACTCGTAGGAGCCGTTCACGCGGCCCGTCACGGGGAACGCGACGTGCTGCGGAGCGGGTGTCGTGCCGGTCAGCCACTGCGCGCCGACGAGCGCGCCGTTCTCGTACAGCTTCGCGACGGTCGCGTTCTGGCCCCACCACAGGTCGGCGCTCACGGTGTAGTCGCCGTCACGCAGACCGGTGTCCCAGCCGTTGTCGTCGCGGACCACCGGGATGCCGGGCGGGGCGGACGCCACCGGGGTGCCCGAGTCGAGCACGCCTGCGCCGGCCTGGGCCCGGACGGTCGCCGCGACGGTCGCCGTGTCGTCGAGCGTGTACGCGTACGCGTCGGCGGGGTTCCACCGGACGTCGGGCGACAGGGGTGCGGTGGCCGTGGCGTTGTACGCCGCGAGCAGGTCGACGGGCGAGCCGTTCACGAGCGACCCGGTCTCGCGCAGCTGGGTGCCGCCCCACCCGGCGATCACCGTGGCCGGGTCTGCACCGTCGAGCAGCGCGAACGCGTTGTTCTCCGCGACGATGCTGCTCTCCCTGCCGGCGCCCAGGTAGTACTGGAAGAACTCCCCCTCGGCGTAGAGCTCGGGCCGCACCTGCTCGTACAGGTTGTTGTACACGTGGACGTCACCGAATCGTACGCGCGGGGCACGCTGCCCGATGTCGGTCCACCGGTTGTGGTGCCACGTCACGCGGTGCTGGCCCCGGTCCTGCGTGCGCGAGTCCGACGAGCCGATGAGGTCCGTCTTGTCGTGCTGGTCGAAGTGGTCGTACGAGATCGTCACCAGGTCTGAGCCGTGCGTCACGTCGAGCAGCCCGTCGTGCACCTCGAACGGTCGGCCGTACACCTCGTCGAGGCTCGCCGGCGGGTGGTCGCCGTCGTCGAACGTGCTGTGGTCGACCCACACGCTCGTCGACGTCCAGACCGACAGGTTGTCGTACGCCGAGTTCCAGTTGCCGCCCGCGTCGTTGGCGTCCCACTGCGGGAAGCAGTCGTACGCGTCGCGCAGCGTGAGGTTGCGGACGATCACGTTGGACGCGTCGCGGATCCGCAGCGACGCGCCGACCACCGTCGCGTCCTCGCCCACGCCCACCAGCGTCACGTTGGAGCCCACGTGCTGGAGCGTGCGCTCGGCCTGCAGCGCGGCCGCCGCCACGCGCGCCTGCTCGAGCGGTCCGCTCGGGTCGACGCCCGGACCGAACGCCGCGACGTAGTCCGCCATCGAGAACGGCGTGGTCGTGCCGGGCACCGTGACCTGCCGCTCGACGTCGTGGCACGTGAGGCGGGTCCCGTCGGGCTGCAACCACGGGTCGATCGTGCCGACGACGTAGACGATGCGCGGCACCGTGCTCGTGCGGGCGTCGGTCTGCGTGCCCCCCGGTCGGCCCGCGAGCACGTCGCGCAGCTCCTGCCACGTGCGCACGACGTCGACGTGCGCCGCGTCGGCCGCCGCGCCACCGGTGGTGGACGACGCCTGGCGGAGGA
>JAEWCA010000448.1 GCA_023390875.1 Actinomycetes bacterium | reverse complement strand
CGCTCGCCGAGCTGACCGCCCGCGAGCGCGAGGTCCTCGTGCTGGTCGCGGAGGGGCTGTCGAACGACGAGATCGGCGAGCGGCTGTTCCTCAGCCCGCTCACCGTCAAGACGCACGTGCTGCGGGCGGCGACCAAGCTCGGCGCACGCGACCGGGCGCAGCTCGTGGTCGTCGCGTACGAGGCGGGCGTCGTGCGGCCGGGCTGGGCGGGCTGAGGCCGCCCCGCTCCGGACGGAGCGGGCAGGACGGTCCGCGCGGACGACGACCGTGACGGGCGTGCGGGGCGACGGTGGTGGTGCGGTCGATCGTCGGCCGCCACGCACACCGGAGGTCGTCATGCTCACCACGCTCGTGTCCCACCCCGTCGGCTGGGGCTGGGGCTGGGGTCCGGGACCCTGGTTCCTGTTCTTCCCGCTGTTCTGGTTCGCCGTGATCGCGCTGTTCTTCGCGTTCGGCGCGCGTCGGCACCGGCGCTGGGACGCCGAGCGACGCGGCACCGGCGGCGCGCGCGCCGTGCTCGCCGAGCGGTACGCACGCGGCGAGATCGACGAGTCCGAGTACCGGGCCCGTCTCGAGGTGCTGCTCGCGTCCGACGTGCCGCGCAGCTGACGGACCGTGCTCACCGTGCGCGTCGCCGGGCACGCACCTCCAGCCCGACGGTCACGACGTCGCCGACCTCGAGGTCCTCGGCGGCGCGCACCCGGTCCTTGATCGGCACGACGTACAGGCCGTCCTTGGGGAACAGCGACGTCGTCCACGTCGTCCCGCCGATGCGCGCGACGACGGGGATCATCCCCCACCCGTACGTGACGTCCCGGGCGACGGCCCGCAGGTCGTCGGCCTCGGGCTGCGGCACGGTGACGTAGTGGTAGGGCGCCGGACCGCGCCAGTACCAGATCTCGCCGTGCACCCGCAGGTCCATGCGGCACAGGGTCCCGCATCGCCGCGGCGGTCGACCAGCGGCAGACTCGGCAGCGTGCAGGGGGACGACCGCGAGACCTGGACGGTGCACGGCATGAACCCCTCGACGAGCGCCCGGGCTCCGCTGCCCGACCTGGTGCGCCCGATGCTCGCGACACCCGGCGAGCTGCCCGACGACGACGCCGGGTGGGCGTACGAGATGAAGTGGGACGGCGTCCGGGCCGTCGCGTACGTGGACGGCGGGCGCGTGCGGCTGATGTCGCGCAACGACCTCGACGTCACGCGGTCCTACCCCGAGGTCGCGGACCTCGGCGGGCAGCTCGGGTCGGTGCAGGCGGTGCTCGACGGTGAGCTGGTGACGTTCGACGAGCGTGGCGCACCGCACTTCGGGCGGCTGCAGCAGCGGATGCACGTGCAGGACCCGGCGGCGGCCCGGCGGCTCTCGCGGACGGTCCCCGTCGTCTACCTGGTGTTCGACGTGCTGCACCTCGACGGTCGCCCGACCGTGGACCTGCCGTACGACGAGCGGCGCGCGCTGCTCGACGGGCTCGGGCTCGCGGGCACGTCGTGGCAGACGCCGCCGTCGTTCGACGGCCCCGGTGCGCACGTGCTCGCGGCCAGCCAGGAGAACGGTCTGGAGGGCGTGGTCGCGAAGCGCCGCACGGCGCGCTACCGGCCGGGTGCGCGGTCGCCGGACTGGCGCAAGGTCAAGCACGTCCGGATGCAGGAGGTCGTGGTGGTCGGGTGGCGGCCCGGCAAGGGCGCGCGGGCGCAGACCCTCGGGGCGCTCGTGCTCGGGGTGCACGACGACGGCGGGGTGCTGCGGCCCGCCGGGTCGGTCGGCACCGGTTTCACCCGCCGGATGCTCGACGACCTGCTCGACCGGCTGCGGCCCCTCGAGGTGGACGCGTCGCCGTTCGCGGAGCGGCTGCCCGGTGTGGAGACGCGTGACGTGCACTGGGTCCGGCCGCAGGTGGTGGGTGAGGTGGCGTTCACGGAGTGGACGTCGGACGGACGGCTGCGGCACCCGTCGTGGCGCGGGCTGCGCCCGGACAAGGCGGTCGGGGACGTCGTGCGGGAGCCCTGAGCGCGTCCTGGACGGTCGTCCAAAAAGAGGCAAAACGGGTCCGAACACTCAGGACGCCGACCACGGTGCCGAACGGTCGGGTGCGCAACGAGGCACCCGAGCACCGACGAGAGGCGACCACCCCATGGCCGGCACCACCAGTTCGCGACGCACGACCGGCTGGTTCGCCCGCCGCGGCCTCCAGGCGAAGATCCTGCTCACCTTCGCCGTCGCCGGGGCCGTCGCCCTCGCGTCCGCCGGCTACGCCGTGACCGTGCTGCTCGGCGCGAAGTCCGACATGGCGACCATCGCCGCAGGTCAACGCGACATCGTGGACGTGCGTGGCCTCGTGCACCAGGACCAGATCAAGGCGCGCATGATCGTCGCGCAGATCGCCGCGTCCGCCGACGCGACGAGCAAGGCCGACTGGCAGGCGCGCCTCGCCGACAACGACGCCGAGCTCCAGGCCGGCATCGACGCGTACAACGCCACCGCCGCCGGGTCCGAGCCGCTGTGGAAGCAGTTCCTCGATGACTACGACGCGTTCCTCACGATCCGCGACACCCAGCTCGTCCCGGCCGCGATGAAGAGCGACCTCGTCGCCTACGACCGCATCCGCGACGACACCGCGCAGCCTGCGATCGAGACGTACGTCGCCGACCTCGACGCGGTCGCCGCGCAGAACACCGCGTTCGTCGCCGGTGTCGCCGCGCAGTCGCAGCGCGAGGCCGCGACCGCGGTCGTCGTGCTCGTCGCGAGCCTCGCCGTCGCGCTGGCCCTCGCGCTCGCGCTCACGTACCGGGTGACGCGCGGCATCCGCCGGTCCGTCGACGAGCTCAAGCGCGCCCTGCAGGCCATGGCGCGCGGCGACTTCACCGTGACCGCCCGGGTCCGCTCCGGCGACGAGGTCGGGCAGACCGCCGAGGCGCTCGCGGTCGCGCAGGAGTCGATCCGCGAGACCCTCGCGGGCGTCGTCGAGACGTCGCAGACCGTCGCAGCCGCCGCCGAGCAGCTCTCGGCCGCGTCCCAGCAGGTCGGCTCCGCGCAGGACGAGACGAGCGCGCAGGCCGGCGTCGTCGCCGCGGCCGCCGAGCAGGTGTCCCGCAACGTCCACTCCGTCTCCCTCGGCTCCGAGGAGATGGGGTCCGCGATCCGCGAGGTCGCGCAGAGCGCGTCCGAGGCCGCCAAGGTGGCCGGCCGGGCGACGCAGATGGCCGCCGTCACCAACGAGCGGGTGCAGCGCCTCGGCCTGTCGTCGCAGGAGATCGGCAACGTCGTCAAGGTCATCACGTCGATCGCGGAGCAGACGAACCTGCTCGCGCTCAACGCCACGATCGAGGCCGCACGCGCCGGGGAGGCCGGCAAGGGGTTCGCGGTCGTCGCCGGCGAGGTCAAGGAGCTCGCGTCCGAGACGGCCCGGGCCACCGAGGACATCGCGCAGCGCGTCGAGGCCATCCAGGCCGACACCAGCGGCGCCGTCGAGGCCATCGCGGAGATCTCGTCGATCATCGACTCGATCAACGACTTCCAGATGAGCATCGCGTCCGCGATCGAGGAGCAGACCGCGACGACCAACGAGATGTCCCGCGGCGTCGCGCAGGCGGCCACCGGCGCGGGCGACATCGCGCTCAACATCACGGGCGTCGCCACCGCGGCCGCCACGGGCGCGGGCGCGCTCAACGAGATGGGCACGTCGGTGCACGAGCTCGCGAAGCTCGCCGCCGACCTCCGCGGCCGGGTGCAGACCTTCACGTACTGACGCCGACGCCGGCCCGTCACCGGGGCCGGGTGCGGCGGGCGAACGTGTCCAGCGACAGGGCGTCGACCATGAGGCCGGCGTCCTCGCGGACCCAGCGGTCGCCCGTCGCCCGGTGCTCGGCGGGGCGCGCGTACCGGTAGCGGTACAGCCGGGCGCGCACCCAGCGGGGGCGTTCGCCGTCGAACGGGTCGTGCGCGAGCAGGCGCAGGGTCGGCGGGTCCGCCTCGAGGAGCCGCAGCAGGAACGGCAGGAACCAGCGCATCTGCGTCGACGACCCGAGCGCCAGGAACCACATGAGCCAGTCGAGCCGCAGGTGGTACGGCGCGAACTGGCGCGGCAGGCGGTGCACGTCGCCGGGCTTGCCCCGGAACTCGTACTCGAGCCATGCGGCGTCGAGCCCGGGGTCCCGGTCGAGCGTGCCCTCGACGACGACCTCCTGCCGGCGCCGGCCGATCGTCCCGAACGCGCCGTACGCGTTCACGAGGTGCCACGCGTTGAACGACGCGTTCATCAGCTGGTGCCTCGACACCAGGTTCTTCGCGGGCCACCAGCTGAGGTACACGCACAGCGCGGTCACGGCGAGCACCACGACGACGAACCCCACCGGCGGCGCGGCGGCCGCGGGGGTCACGTGGACGCCGACCGCGGCCCACGCGCGGTCGTCGACCGCGGAGAACGCCAGCACGATCGTCAGCCAGTTGAGCCACGCGAAGTTGCCGGACAGCACGAGCCACAGCTGCGTGACGACCATGAGCGTCGCGGCGACCGCCTGGACCGGTCCGGGCACCAGCAGGAACAGCGGCACGACGAGCTGCACGACGTGGTTCGCGGCCACCTCGACGCGGTGCAGCGGCTTGGGCAGCAGGTGGAACAGGCGGCTCAGCGGGCCAGGCATCGGCTGCGTCTCGTGGTGGTAGTACAGCGCCGTGAGGTCGCGCCACGCCGGGTCGCCGCGCCACTTGATGAGGCCCGCCCCGAGCTCGACGCGCAGCACGAGCCACCACAGCAGCACGAGGACGGTCGTCGGGGGCGCGACCTCGTCGGACCCGAGGAACGCCGCGAGGAACCCCGCCTCCAGCAGCAGCGACTCCCAGCCGAACCCGTAGAACGTCTGCCCGACGTTCACCACCGACAGGTACAGCACCCACAGCAGCAGGAACGCCACCATCGGCACCCACCACGCGGCCCGCTGCGGGAGGCCGGCCACCAGCGCCAGCCCGACGACGACCCCCACCCACCCGACGGCGACGACGAGCCTGTCGGAGTACCGCCACCGGAACAGGCTCGGCGCACGGCGCCACGGCACGCGCGCGACGAACGCCGGCACCGGCAGCAGCCCGTGCTCGCCGAGCAGCGGCCGGAACTGCCGCAGGACCACGACGAACCCGAGGACGAGCACGGCCGCGACGCCACGCTGCACCACGGCGCGCGCCACCGTGTACCGCTCGGCGTCGAACCACTCCACCGCGACCACCACCTGCACCAGCCGACCCGACCAGCGTCCCGGACCCCTGGGTGACCCGCGACCGATCCGCCGGTCCCGGCCGCCCGACGTCGGCGGTCCGCGCCGTTCGAGCGTGCCGCGCGTCCCGGCGCGAAAACCCTGTCCGGGCCTTCCTCTTTACCGGTAATGTCACGCGCGGCCGGGCCTGAGGACCCGGGTGACCGGCGACCAGACAGGGGACATCGTGGCGGGACCTGTGAGCATCGCGGACCTCGACCGGCTGGGCGCCGACGTCGCCCGGCCCACCTGGAGCGGGCTGGGTGCCCGGTGGCGTCAGCGCCGGACGGCGGCCACGCAGCTCCGCCACCTGACGCGCTACGCCGGGTGGCGGCTCACGGCCGGCACGACCGCGGTGCACCTGCTCGCCGGCGCCGCCCCGGTCCTGTTCATGATCGGCACGGGCGCCGCGCTGCAGCACCTCGACGACGGCGGTGCGATGCCGTGGCTGGCCCTCGCGATCGGCGCGTTCCTCGGGCAGCAGCTCCTTGCGCCCGTGCAGCTCGTGCTGTCGAAGGCGGTCGCCCGACGGGTCGACGCGGCCTGCCTCACGAGGTTCACCGCGTTCGCCCTGGAGCGCGCCGAGCTCGCGACTCTCGAGCGGCCCGAGGTCGCCGACCGGCTGGCGCAGGCGGACGAGGCGTTCGAGCAGTGGACGCTGACCCCGGGCGCGGCCGTCGAGGGCGGGCTCGCGCTCGTCGCCCGGTACACGCAGCTCGCCGGCGCGGTCGCCGTGCTCGCCGTGGTGGCCGGGCCGTGGGTCGCGCTCGCGGGGGCGGTCGTCGCGCTCGTCGCCCGCGCGGGCCAGACGGAGGCGTTCTTCCGCTGGGGCCAGCTGATCCGCGGCTTCCAGCCGCTGCGCCGCCGCGCCACGTACGTCCGCGAGCTCGCGACGAGCACGCGCGCCGCGAAGGAGATCCGCACGCTCGGCCTCGTCGACTGGCTCGACGAGCGGTACGCCGCGGAGAACCGGGCGGTGCTCGACCCGCTGTGGCGGTGGCGGCGACGCGTGTACGGCGTCCCGTTCCTCACGTACACGGCGGTCGCGCTGGCCGGGTCGGTGGTCGCGCTCGTCCTGCTGGCCCGGGACGCGCAGAGCGTGCAGGTCGGCGCCGCGGCGGTCGCCGTGCAGGGGCTCGTGCTGTGCGCGCGGTTCGGCGTGATGTTCCCCGAGTCGGACGTGAAGCTCGTCTACGGCCGCAGCGCGTGGGAGGCGCTGCTCGAGTTCGAGGCGCAGGCGGAGCAGGACGCGGGCCCGACGCCGGCCCACGCGCGGGGCCACGCGGAGGGGCGCGTCACCCCCGCGCAGACGATCACGGCGCGCGGCGTCCGGTTCGGCTACCGGCCCGACCGCCCCGTGCTCGCCGGCCTCGACCTCGACCTCCCGGTCGGCACGTCGACCGCGCTCGTCGGCGTCAACGGCGCGGGCAAGACGACGCTCGTCAAGCTCCTCACCGGCCTGTACCGCCCGGACGCCGGGACGGTCGCCGTCGACGGCGTCGACCTGCGCGACCTCGACACCCGCGCGTGGCAGCGCGCGTTCGCGATCACGTTCCAGGACTACCTGCGCTACGAGCTGCCGCTGCGCGAGAACGTCGCGATGGGGGCGATCGAGCACCGGGACGACGACGCGGGCATCGAGGCCGAGGTCCGCCGCGTCGGTCTCGGCGACCTGCTCGACGAGCTCCCCCTCGGGCTCGACACGCCCCTGACGCGTGCGCTGCCCGGCGGCCGGGACCTCTCGGGCGGCCAGTGGCAGCGGCTCGCGCTCGCAAGGTCGCTGTTCGCGGTGCGGCACGGCGCGTCGGTGCTGGTGCTCGACGAGCCGACCGCGCAGCTCGACGCCCGCGGCGAGGCCGAGTTCTACGACCAGTTCCTCGACCTCACCCGGGGCGTCACGAGCCTGGTCATCTCGCACCGGTTCTCGTCGGTCCGCCGGGCCGACCGGATCGTGGTGCTCGACGGCGGGCGCGTCACGGAGGCGGGCAGCCACGACGAGCTCGTCGACCTCGATGGCACGTACGCGCGGATGTTCGAGGTGCAGGCCCGGCGGTTCGGGGACGCGTCCGCGGAGACGGGCACGGAGACGGGCACCGAGACCGGCACGGAGGCAGGCACCGAGGCAGGGACACGGACCGGCGCAGGCGACGAGACCAGGGCGGTGCAGGCATGAGGGACGTGGTGTTCTGCCTCGGGCGGCTGTTCGCGATCGGGTGGCGGCTGGACCGCCGGCGCCTCGTCGTCGGCGGCGGTCTCCTGCTGCTCGGCGCGCTCGCGACGCCGCTGGTCGCGGTCGGTGCGGGCCGCCTGGTCGACGCCGTCACGGCGGGCGCGGTCGACGACGCGACGCTCTGGGGCGTCGTCGTCGCGGTGGCCCTCACGGGCGAGCTCATGCTCGGCCACTTCGCGCACCTGTCGTACTTCGAGCTCGCGGAGCTCACCGAGGAGCGGTTCAACCGCGACCTCGTCCGGCTCGTCAACGGCCCGGAGGAGCTCGCGCACGCCGACGACCCCGCGTTCGCCGACCGCGTCGACCTGCTCCGCCAGGACGTCATGCAGCTGCGCGCGACCGTGCAGTTCGGGCTGCAGCTCGGCGCGCTCGTGGTGCAGGTGCTGCTCACCGCCGTGGTGCTGGGCGCGGTGTCGCCGTGGCTGCTCGCGCTCCCGCTCGCCGCGGTGGTGCCCGTGATCCTCGGCCGCCGGGCCGAGGC
>JAEWCA010000348.1 GCA_023390875.1 Actinomycetes bacterium | reverse complement strand
CCCGAGCACCGCCCCGACGACCACCAGCACGAGCCCCGCGGGCGGCGCGCCGGCCACGGCGGCCCCGACCGCGACGAGGATCATCAGCACGGCGGCGAACCGGATGCCGCGGCCCGACGAGCTGTTCAGCCCGAACAGCATCATGACCGCGAGCAGCACGACGAGCACGGTCGACGCGGCGGTCGCGGTCGACACGATCGCGGCCCGGTCGCCGCCCGCCGCCTCGGTGGCGTCGTTGAGGACGTTGTCCGGGTCGATCATCTTGCCGATCCACGCCACCACCGCACCGAACATCGCGAGCAGCGACCCGAGCACCACGAGCCAGCGCTTCGCGGCGGGCCGGTGGTCGGCCGACGTCTGCGTGAGCGTCGCCTCCGCCTCGACCGAGGACGCCCCGTCGCTCGCGGTGATCCGCAGGTGCCGCGACGACGTCTGGCCACCGGGCGGCGGCTCGCTGTCCACCGCGAGGCGGACCGTCGCGACCTGCCCGGCCGGGACGGCGACCTCGGGCGGCGTGAACGACAGGCGTGCGCGGCCGAACTCGTCGGTGCCCCCGAGCCGCACGCGCAGCACGTCGGCGCCGTGCCGGTTGTCCACGTGCACGCGGAACACGCCGTGGCGCTCCTGCGTCGCGAGCGTCGACGGCTCGACCTGCAGCCGCGCGGTCGTGATCGGTGCGGCCCGCGACGTGACCTCGAGGACCCCGGGGGCCTCGACCTCCGCCTCGCCGTCGTTCGCCACGACCGTGAACTGCCGGGTCTGCGTGGTGCCCGGCGGCGGCGCGGCCGTCCGCAGCAGCGCGTGGACCGTCGTCACGCGGTGCGGCCCCACGACCAGCCGGTTCTCGCCGAACGAGAACGAGACCAGCCGCTGGGGGTCGCGCCCGCCGAGCGACAGCGCGACGCCGACGTCGCTCGCGCGGTTGTCGATGACGACGTCGAACGCGACCGTCCCGTCCCCGGTCGCCTGCAGGTGGCTCGGCTCGAGCCGCATGGCGACGGGGTGGCGCTCGGGCGGGGCCGCGGTCCGCTGCGTGATCGTGACGACGGACGTGACCTGGCCGTCCTCCGACGTGGCGGTGACCGTGACCTGCCGGCTGACCTCCTGACCGGGCTCGGGCTCGGGCGCGGTGAACCGCACCGTCGTCTCGACGGTCCCGCCCGCGGGCACGTCCACGGCGGGCGGCAGGAAGCTCGCACGCACGACGTCCTCCGGGTCGTGCGCCGTCAGCGTGTAGTGGTGCGGGTGGTTGGCGGCCCGGTTGTCGAACGCCAGCGTGAACTGGCCCTCGCCGGTGTCGTTCACGTGCACGAGCGTCGGCCGCGGCGACAGCGTCGGCGGCGGACCCAGCCGCGGCACCGTGAGCCGCACCGACACCTCGACGAGCTTCGCGGGGTCGATCGAGGACCGGACCACGAGCGGCACGTCGACCTGCTGGGCGACGACCAGCACGCCCGGGCGCGTCGCGAACGTCACCTGGACGGTCCGCGTCTCGCCCGGGAAGAGGTTCGCGTCCTCCTGCGTCATGACGAGCCACGGCGGGGGCGCCGCGGGGTGCACGACGATGCCGTCGACGATGTCGGACGCGTTCTTCAGCACGATCCCGACGGTGCCGGGCGCCTGCGGCGTGACCGTCACCTCCGTCTGCTCGAGCAGCACGACCGGGACCGCCGCGCGCGGCTCGGTCCGCGGCTTCGTCGTCGGCTCGTCGCCCGTCTGGGGCTGCTCCGCGGTCGGACCGGTCGTCGAGGCCGTCGTCGTGCCCGTGGCCGCGGTGCCGCCCCCGGCCGCGCCACCCGCCTGGCTCGTCGCGCCGGTCGTCTCGTGCGTCGCCTTCGGGGCGTCGCCCGGGCCGTCCCAGTCGAAGTACGTGTCGCACACGCGGCAGAACGCCGCGTCCGGCGGGTTCGACGCACCGCACACGCTGCAGATGCAATCCGCCATCACGTCCCCCTCGTCGTCGCGAGAGCCCCGTCACCGCGATGCTAGCCGCGTCGGTGCTGGCGGGGCCTCCTGGAGGGGAGGAAGCACCGGTCGCCGCGCTGATACGACGACCTCACGTCCTGCTCGCGCCGTGCGTCTACGTCGAAGGAGCGGGGATGTCCGAGGGGAGCGGGAGGATGTCGGTCATGACAGCACGGACGGGGACGGTGACGCACACGGTCGTCGACTCGGGGATGGGCCCCGTCACGCTCGTCGGGACCGACGGCGTGCTCTCGGCGCTCCTGCTGCCGTCGACGCGGCTGCGCAACCACCCGGCCGACGGCTCGATCGGGGAGCGTGACGACGCGTCGCTCGCCGACGCCGCCCAGCAGCTCACCGAGTACCTGGCCGGCACGCGGACCGAGTTCGACCTGCCGCTGCACCTGGTCGGCTCCGACTTCCAGAGGCGCGTCTGGCACGGCCTGCTGCGCATCCCGTACGGCACGACCTGGTCGTACGGGCAGCTGGCCGCCGAGATCGGCCTCGACCCCCGGACGTCGTCCCGTGCCGTCGGCGCCGCGAACGGGGCGAACAAGATCGCGATCGTCGTGCCGTGCCACCGCGTGATCGGGGCGAACGGCGCGCTCACGGGGTTCGCGGCGGGGGTGGAGCGCAAGCGGTTCCTGCTCGAGCTCGAACGGTCGCCCGCCGGCGGCGCGGGCACGCTCTTCTGACCGACGTCCTGTGGGTTACCCCGACGACGAGTTCAGGGGTCCACCGGATGGTTCCGCGCACGCGGCCGCCCGGAGGCTGGGATCACCGAGTCCGACCTGCCACGCAGGGGAGCAGAGGAGATCTCATGAGCAACCGCACGCGCACGACCACGACCCTCCCGTCGCGCCACCGCCGCGCCCGCGGCGTCGCGATCCTCGCCGGTCTGTGGGCCGGTTACTGGGGGTCGCATCTCATCGGCATGGGATACGACGCGGAAGGTCCCACGGCCTCGGGCCTGCTCGTGCTCGGCCTGACGACGGCGCTCGGCGGCGTCGGTTTCCTCGACGACTTCATCAAGATCCGCAAGCAGCGCAATCTCGGCCTGAACAAGACGGCCAAGCTGGTCGGCCAGCTGGTCGTCGCGGTGGGTTTCGGCATCCTCGCGCTGCAATTCCGCAATGCGGACGGACTCACCCCGGCCAGCACCGATCTGTCCTACGTGCGCGACATCGCCACGGTCTCGATGGGCTCGAT
>JAEWCA010000439.1 GCA_023390875.1 Actinomycetes bacterium | reverse complement strand
GCCGTCGTGCGCGGCGACCGCCCCGCGGACCCCGTGGTCCGCTCCCCCATGCCCGGCATCGTCGTCTCGGTCGACGTCGAGTCCGGCGACGAGGTCGTCGCCGGTCAGACGCTCCTCGTGATCGAGGCCATGAAGATGGAGCACCGGGTCGTTGCCCCAGGCGACGGCATCGTCACCCTCACGGTCCGACCGACCGACCGGGTGGCGCTCGACCACGTGGTGGCCACCATCCACGGCCACCCCCACGAAGGGACCCCGGAATGAGTCACGACCTCACCGCCGAACAGCAGAAGCTCCGCGACGAGGTGCGCGACTTCGCCGACACCGTCGTCGCGCCCGCCGCGTACGAGTACGACACCAAGCGCGAGCTGCCGTACGAGATCCTCGCGCAGATGGGCGACATGGGGCTGTTCGGCCTGCCGTTCCCCCGCTCGCACGGCGGCCAGGGGCGCGACTACGTCGACCTGTGCCTCGCGGTCGAGCAGCTCGCGCGCGTCGACCAGTCCATCGCGGTGACGCTCGAGGCCGGGGTCGGGCTCGGCGCGATGCCCGTCTGGCGGTCCGGGACGGAGGCGCAGAAGGAGGAGTGGATCCCGATGCTCGCGTCGGGCCGGGCCTTGGCGGCCTTCGGCCTCACGGAGGCGGACGCGGGATCGGACGCGGCCGGCACGAAGACGACGGCGGAGCTCGTCGGCGACGAGTGGGTCATCAACGGGACCAAGCAGTTCATCACCAACTCCGGGACGGCGATCACCCGGCTCGTGACGATCACCGCGGTCACCGGTCAGTCGGAACGGCCCGACGGGTCGGTGAAGAAGGAGCTCACCGCGATCCTCGTCCCGTCCGGGACGCCCGGGTTCACGGTCCTGCCCGCCTACGACAAGGTCGGCTGGCACACGTCCGACACGCACCCGCTGCTGTTCTCCGACGTCCGCGTCCCGGCCGCGAACCTGCTGGGCGAGCGCGGCCGCGGCTTCGCGCAGTTCATCCAGACGCTCGACGAAGGCCGCGTCGCGTTCGCCGCGCTGTGCTCCGGCGCCGCGCAGGGCTGCCTCGAGGATGCCATGCGGTACGCGCGCAGCCGCAACGTGTTCGGCCAGCCCATCGGCTCGAACCAGCACATCGCGTTCACGCTCGCCCGCATGGAGGCCCGCGCCCACTCGGCCCGTCTGGCGTGGCTCGACGCCGCGCAGCGCCTCGTCGCCGGCCAGCCGTTCAAGCTCGAGGCCAGCCTCGCGAAGCTCATCGGGTCGGAGGCCGCGATGGCGAACGCGCACGACGCCGCGCAGATCTTCGGGGGCAACGGCGTGATGAACGAGAACGCCGTCGCGCGGCACTACCGCGACTCGAAGATCCTCGAGATCGGCGAGGGGACCACGGAGGTGCAGCTCATGGTGATCGCGCGCGAGCTCGGGTTCGCCGGGGCGCCGCGGTGACCTCGGACGTGGTGCAGCGCGGGCTCTGGTACGAGGAGCTCGAGCTCGACGTGCGGTACGTGCACCGGCCCGGGCGGACGCTCACCGAGGCGGACAACGTGCTGTTCTCGACGCTGACCATGAACCCGCAGGCGCTGCACCTCGACGCCGCGTGGGCGTCCGGGCAGCCGTTCGGCGCGCGGCTCGTGAACTCGCTCATGACGCTGTCCGTGCTGGTCGGGTCGTCCGTCGCGCAGCTCACGCAGGGCACGATCGTCGCGAACCTCGGGTTCACCGACGTGACGTTCCCGCACCCGCTGTTCCACGGCGACACGCTGTACTCGTCGACCGTCGTGACGTCGAAGCGGCTGTCGTCGTCGCGGCCCGGGCAGGGCGTCGTGACGCTCGCGCACACCGGCGAGAACCAGGACGGGGTCGTCGTCGCGGAGGCCACCCGGTCGGTGCTGTGGTGGTGTGAGGACGCGGCGCGATGACGTTCGCCCTGGGGCCCGCGCTCCTCTTCTGCCCGGCCGACCGGCCCGACCGGTACGAGAAGGCCGCGGCCGCCGCCGACGGCGTGATCCTCGACCTGGAGGACGCGGTCGCGCCCGCCGACAAGGCGTCCGCCCGGGCGTCGCTCGCGTCCGTCCCGCTCGACGCCGGCCGCACCGTCGTGCGGCTCAACCCCGCCGGCACCGACGACTTCGCCGCCGACCTCGTCGCCCTGCGAGCCACCCCGTACCGGACCGTCATGCTCGCCAAGACCGCCTCGGCGGCGCAGGTGCGGGAACTTGCGGAGTACGACGTCGTCGCCCTCGTCGAGACCGCCGCCGGCGTCGTCAACGCGGCTGCCATCGCCGCGGTCCCCAACGTCGTCGCCCTCATGTGGGGAGCCGACGACCTCGTCGCCTCCCTCGGCGGCACGTCCAGCCGCTTCCCCGACGGCCGCTACCGCGACGTCGCCGTGCACGCCCGCTCGACCGTCCTCGTCGCCGCCGGGGCGCACGGCCGCGCCGCCATCGACGCCGTGCACATGGACATCGGGGACGTCGCCGGGCTCCACGACGAAGCCACCGACGCCGCGGCCTGCGGGTTCACCGCGACCGCGTGCATCCACCCGTCCCAGGTCGACGTCGTCCGCCGCGCGTACCGGCCGGACGACGCCGCGGTCGCCTGGGCCACCGGGGTCCTCGCCGCTGCCGAAGGCCGGCACGGCGTCTTCCAGTGGGACGGCCGCATGGTCGACGGTCCCGTGCTCCGCCACGCCGAACAGGTCCTGAGGAGGGCCACCGATGTCACCCGATGACCAGGGCCAACGTCCCAGGATCCGAGACGACCGCGAGGGAAGGATCGGTGACATGAACGCACCGTGGTGGCGCCCCGCACCGTCGCAGACCTACACCTCGATCAGCACCTGCATCGACAGCAAGCGCACGACCGACGACCCGGACACGGACCAGCTCCCGCCGTTCGTCGACTGACCCCCGACCGGGCGACGACGGCGCGCCCGCCGGCAGGTCGGCCCGGCCTCGACGAGGACGGCCGGGCCGATCGCTGACGACTCGCAGGGTTGACCATGCAGCTCTTGGTCATGACGACCAAGATCTGCACGGTCGGCAGCCTGACGGTCGGCGGCTGGCGTCAGAGCTTGGACGCGACAGAGTGCGGCTTCTGTCCCTCGCCGGTGGCGAGCCGGGAGCGGCGCATCGAGTACGTGAAGTAGATGACGAGCCCGACCACCAGCCAGACCAGGAACCGCAGCCACGTCTCGACCGACAGGTTGATCATCAGGTAGACGCAGATCGCCGCCGAGATGATCGGCAGCACCGGCACCCACGGCACCCTGAACGCGCGCGGCAGATCGGGCCGCGTCCGCCGCAGGATGATCACGCCGATGCTGACGACGACGAACGCGCTCAGCGTCCCGATGTTCACCATCTCCTCGAGCACCCCGACCGGCGTGAACCCGGCGACGACCATCGTGAGCACCGCGATGATGATCGTGATGACGTAGGGCGTCCGGAACCGCGGGTGCACCTTCGCGATCTGCGGCGGCAGCAGGTGGTCGCGCCCCATCGCGAACACGACGCGGCTCGCGCCGATGAGCAGCGTGAGGACGACCGTCGTCAGGCCCGCGACGGCGCCCGCGGAGATGAGCGTCGCCGCCCACTCCTGACCGTGCACCTCGAACGCGTTGGCGAGCGCCGCGGCGGGGTCGAGCTTGTCGTAGCTGACCATCCCCGTGACGACGAACGACACCGCGCAGTACAGGACCGTGCAGATGATCAGCGAGCCGATGATGCCGCGCGGCAGGTCCCGCTGCGGGTTGCGCGTCTCCTCGGCCGTCGTCGCGACGACGTCGAACCCGATGAACGCGAAGAACACGAGCGCCGCGCCCGCGAAGATGCCGCCGATGCCGAACGTCGACGGCGACAGGCCCAGGAGCGCCTGGATGAGCGGCTGCGTCAGGCCGGTCGTCGCCTCGGTGGCCTGCGCCGGCGGGACGAACGGGCTGTAGTTCGCGCTGTCGATGAACCCGATGCCCGCGACGATGACGAACAGGACGATGAAGATCTTGATCGCCACCAGCACCATGTTGACCCGCAGCGACTCCTTGATCCCCACCGTGATCAGGATGCCGAGGAAGGCGATGAGCAGCACCGCCATCAGATCGACCGTGCCGCCGTACCCGATCGCCTCCGGGATAGTGATGCCGAGGTTCTCCAGGAACACCCCGAGGTACGCGCTCCACCCCTGCGCGACCACGCTCGCGCCGAGCAGCATCTCGAGCAGCAGGTCCCAACCGATGATCCACGCGAACAGCTCCCCCAGGCTCGCGTAGCTGAACGTGTACGCCGACCCCGACACCGGCACGGTCGACGCGAACTCCGCGTAGCACATGGCCGCGAGGCCGCAGCAGATCGCCGCGACGACGAAGGAGAGGACGATCGCCGGGCCGGCTACCTGGTGGGCGGCTCGGCCGGTGAGCGTGAAGATGCCGGCGCCGATCACGACGCCGACACCGAACACGACCAGGTCCAGCGCGCTCAGGCTGCGCTTGAGCTGGTACTCCGGCTCGTCCGCGTCGGCGAGCGACTGCTCGATGCTCTTGGTCCGCAGGATGCTCACGGGTGAGGCCCCCTCGACGATGGGACGGGTCCTCGCCAGTCTGGCGGCGGGAGAACGCCCGCGCGCGGCGAGTGTGGCCGGCTGCGCGCGGTGAGCAGTCGGAGACTCGGGTGTAAGGCAATCCTGGCTCGCCGGATCGCCCGGGGCGTCTGAATGCAGCTTTCTCACGAAACAGCACGGTTGATTAGTCCCGAGATCCCATTCGCGGACGGCCGGACCTGCAACGATGTCGACATGCATACGGCGCCCGTCTCACTTCGTTCCCGCGTCGGACGATGAGGGGCTGAGAAGCACTGCGGACTCAAAGGAGCGACATGTCCGAGACGGCGTGGCACGAGGCCCGGTTGATCCCCACATCAGGCATCAACGGCGCCGAGGAGGCCGAGCGACGAGCGACCTCGGCACTGCTGGCGGTGATGTGCGCGGTCCGCGAGTTCGGGCGCGCTCTGACCAAGCCGCTGGGCGCACCGGTCGGCACGATCGAGACGTACATCGAGGTGCCTTTCCTGCTGGGCGAGAAGAAGGTCTTCCCCGACGGGCTTATCCGCGTTTCGCGAGGGCAGCGGACCTGGACTGCGCTCGTCGAGGTCAAGACGGGCGGCAATGCGCTCGCGGCCGAGCAGCTCGAGAACTATCTCGACGTCGCGAAGACACAAGGGTTCGACGCGGTGTTGTCCATATCGAACGAGATCCCTGCCGTTGCGGGACAGCACCCGACAAAGGTCGACAAGCGCAAACTGCGCAACGTCGCGCTGTATCACCTGTCCTGGACGCAGATCCTTGCCGAGGCGGTCATGCAGAAGGAGTTCCGCGGCGTCGCGGACCCCGACCAGGCGTGGGTGCTCGGTGAGCTCATCCGTTACCTCGAACACCCTCGGTCCGGTGCCTTGGAGTTCGACGACATGGGTGAGAGTTGGGTTTCGGTGCGCGAGGCCGTACGCAGCGGGACGCTTCGCAAGACGGATAAAGGCATCTCCGAGGTCGCCGCCCGGTTCGACGCACTTCTTCGGTTCGTGAGCCTGAGCCTCGGCCGTCAACTCGGCGCGGAGGTGACGCCGGTCCTCAGCCGCAAGGAACTCGCAGATCCCACGCTGCGCACCCAGTCCCTCGTCGCCACCTTGGCCACCGCAGGTGCGCTCAATGGCGCCATCCGGATTCCGTCGACCGTCAGCGACGTCGTCGTCAACGCCGACCTGCGAGCTGGCACGATCACGTGCCAGATCGACGTTGCCGCACCCCAGGAGGGGCGTCCGACGACGCGGGTGAACTGGCTCCTTCGCCAGCTCAAGGATGCTCCGGGAGTGGTGCGCGTTGAGGCGCACGCCGCTCATGAACGGGGGGCCGGTGCGACGGCCCTGCTCAACGCCGTGCGAGATAACCCGTCGCTGCTGGTCGCCGACCCGAAGCGCGACCTCCGTTCTTTCCAAATCACGATGACGGTCCCGATGGGCACGAAGCGGGGGCGCGGTCGCGGCGCCTTCATCGACTCAGTCCTCGACCTCGTCAACTCTTTCTACGCCGACGTCGTGCAGCAGTTGAAGGCATGGTCGGCCGCACCGCCCCGCTTGCGAACTGAGGCCGAAGTCCATGCCGTGGTTGCGGAGCAAGACGGCGTGCCCGCCTCGCTCGTGTCGACGGCTCCGTCTTCGCAGGACGACGAAGAGCCAGCCTGAAGCGCGCTCACCTCAGAGCGATGGCCCTCTGATACCCGGTCTGGCACACAGAGGGCCATCGCATCGACGACTCCTCGCGTCGACGGCTCCGTCTGGCCTACTCCAGCACCCCCGCCAGCGCCCCGATCAGTGCCCCGCTGTTCGAGTCCTGGCTCAGCTCCCAGGCCATCGCCCCGCGCAGGTGCAGCGACTTGATGAGCTTCACCCGCTCCCCGATCGACCGCGGGCTGGAGAAGGCGATGACCGTCGGCACGGTCGCGGGCCCGGAGGTGAGGTTCGGGTGCGATGCCGCGGGGTTGAACAGGTACGGCTCCCCGGCCAGCGGGTTCCAGTACACGGTGTACCCGTTTCCGCCCACGACCCCGGCGGCGTCCACGTACCCGCCCTCGTCGACCAGCGCGTGGTAGCTGGGCTGCGGCGCGACGTCGACGACGAGCGAGTTCGGGTCGGTGCCGGTGTTGTCGAACGCGGAGTAGAGCCCGTGGTTCGCGGTCGACGTCCGCAGGTACTGCTGCGCGTAGAACGGCACCCCGACGACGATCTTGCTGGCCGGCACCCCCTGCGTCAGGTAGTAGGCGACGGTGCCGGTCGTGTTCCACGTCAGGTTGGGGAAGTTGGGGTCGCGCGGGTCGGGTGTGAACAGCGTGTTGTGCGACGCCTTCGGCCCGCTGGCGACGTTGAAGTCGTAGGTCATGACGTTGGCCCAGTCGAGGTGCTTCACGTACTGCTTGAGCTCGTAGTACTTCGTCGAGCTGTTGGCCGCGGGGAGCGCGGCGGTGAGCAGGTAGTGCTGACCGGTGGTCGCGCCGAGGGCGTCGAGCTGGCGGCGGAACTCGGCGGCGAGCAGCGTGGCGTTGTGCCGGTCGGCCGGGGTGGGGTTCACGTTCCCGTCGGCGACCTGCGTCGGGTACTCCCAGTCGAGGTCGATGCCGTCGAACACGCCGGCTGCG
Source organism: Actinomycetes bacterium (assembly GCA_023390875.1). Classification (GTDB taxonomy): domain Bacteria; phylum Actinomycetota; class Actinomycetes; order Actinomycetales; family Cellulomonadaceae; genus Cellulomonas. The sequence goes on along the minus strand of JAEWCA010000439.1, from coordinate 1,873 downwards.
GCGCCGGCTCCCCCGGCGTTCTCGGGCCAGCCGCCGCCGGGCAGGTTGCCCTTGATGAACGTGTCGATGCACGACGACACGAACGCCTGGCGCAGCTGCGGCGTCGAGGCGAGCGTCGAGAACCACGTGGACTTCGTCCAGCCGCCGAGCGAGATCTCGACCTTCAGCCCCGGGTTCGCGGCCTTGAGCTTGCGGAGCTGGTTGAAGTTGCCGAACAGGTGCTGGTCGGGGTTCGACGGGTCGTCGGCGACGCCGTCGACGGTGTTGTCGCCGGTCCAGTAGACCTGCTGGTAGTCGGCCCACGGGTCGAGCACGTCGCAGCTCGCGGCACCGGTCGCCGGGTCGTACGTCGGGACGCCGAACGCGTACTGGATCACGTTGAGCTTGGTGACGGGGATGTCCTTGACGAAGTAGCCGCGGCCGTAGACGTCCCAGTCGGCGTAGTACGCCGAGACGACCTTGCTCGGCGCGTCGCTGGGCGGCTTGGGCGACGCCTGCGCGGGCAGCGGCGCGACGAGCGCGAGGGTCACGCCCGCGACGATCGCGGCGGAGACGGACAACCGACGGGGACGACGCATCACGCACTCCCTGACACTCGGGCGACACTGACCGGGATAAGTAAGCACTCCTACCAAATTCGCAGTACGCCCACCCTACGGCCACCGGTCCGATCCGCGTCAAGAGTCCCTTTTCGCCACAAGTCGTTTGCCGCCGACGACGCACGTGTGCGACCGTTCAGGCGATCGTGATCGGACGTCAGGAGGTGAGACCCATGAACGCAGTGTCGGCAACGGGTGCTCCCCCGCAGTCCACGATCGCGCGACGCAGGTAGTCGCCACCGGAGCGCCCTCCACGCACCATCGCGAGAGGCAACTCCCCTGAACACCACACCTTCCTCGGCCCAGACGGGCCCCCAGATCGACGCCACCCACCGCATCCCCGCAGGCGAGCGCGCCCTGGTCCTCGGCGGCGGCGGTTCGGCCGGCAACGCCTGGCTGATCGGCGTCCTCGCCGGCCTGTTCGACGCCGGCCTCGACGTCACCGACGCCGACCTGGTCGTCGGCACGTCCGCCGGAGCGACGGCCGCGGCACAGGTCACCGGCGCGAACCTGCCCGACCTGCTCGCCCAGGTCCTCGACACACCCGTGCCCCAGCGCCCGGCCGGCACGAGCCACGCACCCGCCAGGTCGGGCCCGGACCCCGTCGAGACCCTTCGTGCGCTCATCGGCGCATCCACGGACCCCGCCGACTACCGCCGCCGCATCAGCGCCGCGACACGCGACATCGAGGCCGCGTCGGACGGCTCCGGGACCGCCCGGTGGCGCGCGATCGTCATCCCGCGGCTGCCCGACCTGCGGTGGCCCGAGCGGACGATCCTCCTCACCGCGGTCGACGCCGACACCGCCGAACCGGTCGTGTTCGACCGGCACAGCGGGGTCGACCTCGTCGACGCCGTCGCCGCGAGCACGTCCAACGGCCTCGGCGCCGGCCCGTACACGATCGGCGACCGCCGCTACCTCGACGGCGGCTACCGCCGCAACGAGAACGCCGACCTCGCGGCCGGGTACCGCCGGGTGCTCGTGCTGTCGCCGCTCGGCGGCAGGACCCTGACACCGCTCGACTGGGGTCAGCAGCTCGCGACGCAGGTCGACGAGCTGCGTACGAGCGGCAGCGCGGTCGAGACGGTCCTGCCGGACGACGCCTCGCTCGCCGCGTTCGGCGACAACATGATGAACCCGGCGACGCGTCCGCCGTCCGCACGGGCCGGCTTCGACCAGGGTCGCGCTCTCGCCGACCGGCTGGCGTCGTTCTGGCGCAGACGTCGCAGCAGACGGCCGGCCCCCAACCCCCGCAGGGTCGAGTCCGGACCCCC
>JAEWCA010000399.1 GCA_023390875.1 Actinomycetes bacterium | reverse complement strand
GCTCGACGCGCTGCCCGGCGCGCGTCTCGTCGTCGCGGGCCGCGGCGAGACCGGCGCCCAGCAGGCGCGCGAGCTGCTCGGCGACCGCGCGGGCTCGGTCGAGTTCCTCGGCAGCGTGTCGGACGAGGACAAGGCGCGCCTGCTCGCGTCGGTCGACGTGTACTGCGCGCCGCAGACGGGCGGCGAGAGCTTCGGGATCGTGCTCGTCGAGGCGATGAGCGCCGGGGCGACGGTCGTCGCGAGCGACCTCGGCGCGTTCAGCCGGGTGCTCGACGACGGCGCCGCCGGCGTGCTCTTTGCGACCGGCGACAGCGCCGACCTCGCGGAGACGCTCGTGCGCGTGCTGCGCGACGCCGACCTGCGCGCCGCCGTGACGGCGCGGGCCGCCGAGTCGGTGCGCCGGTACGACTGGTCGGCCGTGACGGACCAGGTGCTGGCGGTGTACGAGATGGTCGTCGCCGGGGCGGCCGCGCCCGTCGGCGAGGACCCGTCGTCCGTCCGCGGGGCCCGGCTGCTCGAGCTGCGCCGGCGGGAGGTCCGATGAGCTGGTCCGAGATCACCGTCGTCGTCACCGTGCTGCTCGGCCTCGGCCTGTGGTGCGTGTGGGTCGCGGCCTCCCGGCTCGACCGGCTGCACCGCAAGATGAACGCCTCGCGGGCCGTCGTCGACGCCCAGCTCGTGCGCCGGGCCACGGTCGCGGCCGAGCTCGCGACGTCGGGGCTGCTCGACCCGGTGAGCTCGGTGCTCGTCGGCGAGGCCGCCTGGGCGTCGCTGTCGTCGGGCCCGTCGGACACCACCACGCTCCCGCCGGACCTGGCCGCGCTCCTGGCGGGTGACGACCACGAGGTCGGCGGCGGCGAGGTCCCGCTCGACCGCTCCCGCGTCGAGAGCGAGCTGTCCGCGACGCTGCGCGAGGCGCTCGACGACGAGGACGAGGTGGCCGTCCTGCGCGCCGACCCGTCCGGTGACGAGCTGCTCGGCGCGCTCGGGTCGGCCTGGTACCGGCTCCAGCTCGCCCGCCGGTTCCACAACGAGGCGGTCGCCCAGGCGGCCCGCGCGCGCCGTGGCCCGGTGGTCCGTGCGCTGCGGCTCGCGGGTCGCGCACCGACGCCCCGGACGCTCGACCTCGACGACGAGTGGCCCGAGAGCCTCGGTCGTCCCGGGGCGCTCGCGCACGGCGCGGACGGGTCCCGCTCGGGCGTCTGAGACGTGCGGGAGACGCCCTCGACCACGGACTACGATGACCCGATCGGGCCGCCGGACTGCGCGGCCGACCCATCCCGCACCACGATGTGAGGCTTGACGTGACCAGCGAGAACAGCCAGCCCACCACCACGACCGGCGCACCGGCGGCCGGCGTCATCGGCACCGCGCGGGTCAAGCGCGGGATGGCCGAGATGCTCAAGGGCGGCGTCATCATGGACGTCGTCACCGCGGACCAGGCGAAGATCGCCGAGGACGCCGGAGCGGTCGCCGTCATGGCCCTCGAGCGGGTGCCGGCCGACATCCGTGCCCAGGGCGGCGTGGCGCGCATGAGCGACCCCGACCTGATCGACGGCATCATCGAGGCCGTCTCGATCCCGGTCATGGCGAAGGCGCGCATCGGCCACTTCGTCGAGGCGCAGGTGCTGCAGTCGCTCGGCGTCGACTACGTCGACGAGTCCGAGGTGCTCACGCCGGCCGACTACGCGCACCACATCGACAAGTGGGCGTTCACGGTCCCGTTCGTCTGCGGGGCGACCAACCTCGGCGAGGCCCTGCGCCGCATCACCGAGGGCGCGGCCATGATCCGGTCGAAGGGCGAGGCCGGCACGGGTGACGTGTCGAACGCCACGACGCACATGCGCACGCTGCGCGACGAGATCCGCCGGCTGTCCTCGCTGCCCGAGGACGAGCTGTACCTGGCCGCCAAGGAGCTGCAGGCGCCGTACGACCTCGTCAAGGAGGTCGCGACGGCCGGCAAGCTCCCTGTCGTCCTGTTCACCGCGGGTGGCATCGCGACGCCCGCGGACGCGGCGATGATGATGCAGCTCGGCGCCGAGGGCGTGTTCGTCGGCTCCGGCATCTTCAAGTCGGGCAACCCGGCCGAGCGCGCCGCGGCCATCGTCAAGGCGACGACGTTCTTCGACGACCCGGACGTGCTGGCGAAGGTCTCGCGCGGCCTCGGCGAGGCCATGGTGGGCATCAACGTCGACGACGTCCCCGTGCCGCACCGGCTGGCCGAGCGGGGCTGGTGACCCAGGAGCACGAGGTGCCGGGGGCCGCGATGCCGCCGGCGGTGAACAGGGTGACCGGGAGCTTGCCGGCCTTGGCGACCTCGACGACGAGGTCGTAGGGGGCCTGCAGTTCCTTGGCCGCGACGTACAGTTCGTCCTCGGGCAGCGAGGTCAGGCGGCGGATCTCCTGGCGGATCTTGCGCATGTGGGTGGTGGCGTTGGAGACGTCACCGGTGCCGGCCTCGCCCTTGGAGCGGATCATCGCCGCGCCCTCGTTGATGCGGCGCAGGGCCTCGCCGAGGTTGGTGGCGCCACACACGAACGGGACGGTGAAGGCGAACTTGTCGATGTGGTTGTCGTAGTCGGCGGGGGTGAGGACCTCGGACTCGTCGATGTAGTCGACACCGAGGGACTGCAGGA
>JAEWCA010000393.1 GCA_023390875.1 Actinomycetes bacterium | reverse complement strand
CCCCCTGGTGGTCGTCGTCGCCGGGGCTGGCTTCGCCGTGCTGTTCGCGACCGGCGGCCTGCTAATCGGCCGCGACCGGTCCCGGGCGTTCGGCGGCCTCGTCGTGGCGGAGGCCGCCGTCCGGCTGCTCGCCCTGCTGGTCGTGGTGCTCGTCGCACCCTCGCTGTCGCCCGCCGTCGCCGCCGTGTGCGTCGGCCTCGGTGCCTTCGTCTGGCTGCTGCAGCCGCGCACGGTCGCGGAGCTCGCGACGAGCGTGCGGGTCGGACAGGCGCGGTCGGCGGGCAGGCGGGCCCTCACCCTCATGTTCGCCGCGGCGTTGACCGCCGTCCTCATCACCGGCTACCCGACCCTGGTCACGGCCGTGACGGGCGAGGCCCCGGGGGCTGCCGGCGGTGCCGCGTTCGCCGCGCTCACGGTCTCCCGCGTCCCCCTCCTGCTGGTCTCACCGCTCCAGGCGGTCACGGTCCCTGCCGTGGTGCGCTGGCGGACGACGACCCCCGACGGCGGCAGCGCGATGATCAGGCGGCTCGTGCTGCGCGGCGGGGCCGGCCTGGTCGCGGTCGCCGTGCTCGCGGCGGCTGCGGGCTGGTTGCTCGGCCCCTGGGCCGTGCGACTGCTGTACGGCGAGGCCTACGACGTGCCGGGCGTCGCCGTGGCGCTGCTGGTCGGGTCGGCGTGCCTTCTCGCCGGGGCGCTGCTCGTGTCCGCCGCCCTGGTCGGCGTGGGCGCGCACCGGCCGATGACGCTGATGTGGCTCACGGCGCTCGGCGGCACGGTGGTCTGGCTGGCCCTGGCCCCGACCGGCGTCGTGCTCACGACCGCCGTCGGGTCGCTCGTCGGACCGGTCCTCGCCCTGACGGTGGGCACGGCCGGTCTGCTGGCCAAGACGGCGGCCGAGCGGGCGGACCGCCTGCCCGCCTGAGGCGTGGCCTGCCCTCGCGGCCCGCCTCAGCCGGCTTCTCCTCCCGGACCGCGCCGTCAGGCCGTGCGGCTCGGCTCGACGGCGTCACCTGCGATGTCGTCGCCCGCCGGGGCCGGCGCCGCCGGGGTTGTCGGGGCGGCGTCCTCGGGCACGGCCTCCGGCGCAGGCCGCCGCAGCGGCAGGATCCGCTCGGCGAGGGCCGGACGTGTGAGGTCGAAGCTCAGCAGCGCGAGCGCGACGGCGAACGCGACCGAGCCGATGAGCCACGTCTCGAACGGGCCGATCGGCAGCCCCCACCACCACTCGAGGTGCGAGTCGAGGTTGAGCGTGCGCACGTCGGCACCCGTCACGTACCGCCGGGTGTTCACGTGCAGCGAGACGGCGTTGATGACCGCCAGCCCGACGACCACGGTCCCCCACTGCACGGGCGAGAGCCGGACGGCCGCACTGCGCAGGCGGGTCAGCGCGACCACTCCCAGCAGGATGAGGAGCGGGAGGATGTAGCGGGGCTGGACACCGGTGCCGACCGGGACGTCGGAAACGTACTGGATGTACGTGGGGACCACGAAGGACGCTCCCGCGACGGCCGCGACGGCGAGTCCGTGCCGGACGCCGCGCGTCCCGAGCCCGACGAAGACGGCCGCCGCGAACAGACCCCACCCCGTCACGTACACGATGGCGGGCAGGCCGGTGTCGAGCCAGCCGAGGCCCCAGGTGCCGAAGTTGCCCAGCCACAGGTTCGGGATCGCCCACGTGAGATCGATCAGCCCCAGCCACGTGAAGGGCGTCTTGCGCTCGGCGGTGACCGCACCGGACTGGCCGGCGGTGAGGAACGACCAGACCGAGACGGCGGCGAGCAGGCCGACGTACGCGAGGTGCGGCCACTGGGACCGTCGGAGGCGGGCGCCGACCACCCCCGCGGCGACGAACGCGAGCGCGACGAACAGGGCCGCGTCCGCCCTCGCACCGGCGCCCATGAGGGTCGCGATCCCCGCGACCAGGCCCAGCGCGAGCGTGCGCGGCAACGACGGCGCCCGGAACATGCCCAGGGCCGCCACGAACGCGAGCGGCACCGACATGATCGCCCAGCTGCTCGGGTTGATCGAAGGCACCAGGAACATGCCGAACGGCACGGACGTCACCGCGAAGCCGAGCACGACTGCCCGACGCATGCCCACCGGCACCAGGAGGCACACGGTGGTGGCGAGCGCGAGGAACAGGACGGCGTTGACCATCCGCATCACGAGAACCGACACCGACGGGTCGCTGCCGACGAAGACGCTCATCGCGGCGTAGAACACCGGCGGGTAGTCGCCGACGAAGTTGCCGCGCGTCGTCTCCACGAGCGTGTCCCCCTCGGCGAAGGGGATGGCCTGGCACTGCGCCGACTGGTCCGCCTTGAACGCGAAGCACGCAGCCTCACGGATCGCCAGCGGCACCTCGCGCGAGTCGGACTCGTCACCCCGCTCGCAGGCCCCGGGAACCTCGCCGCGACCGCACCAGATGCTGGCGAGGTGGTAGTCCTCGTCGGGGCTCGCCCCGATCGGGGAGGACAGCGCCCAGGCGCCGAAAGCGACGAGGAGCGACACGAGGCCGACGAGCGTGGTCAGGAGAGAGCGACGGCTCACGTGGGGGAAAAACACGCGGCTGTGTATATCACAGGAGGCGTTTTCACCTCGAAGCGCGGGCGTCCCACCATCGGACACGCCGGGCCGCCCGCAGCACCACCCACCGTCGAGAGGGCATGATTTCTCCCCGACGTACTGAACCGAGAGGGCCGCCATGCCGACGCACCGCCTGCACTCCCCGACGTCCGTCCTCGTCGGTGGTCTGGCACTCGTGCTGGCGCCCGGCGCGCTGGCGCTGCCCACGCTCACAGGGTCGGCCGGTTCCGCGTCGCGGGCGGCGGACGCCGACGTCAAGGTCGTCGAGCTCGACCTCACGGGCGTCGCGCACGGCGAGCTGTCCGACCTGCCGGACGTGCCGCCGATGCCGGGCGAGTCGACGGTGACGACGCCGAGCGCCACCCCCGCCGACGGCCTCGCGGAGTTCGGGCGCACGTCCGCCCGACAGGCACCGGCCGGCACCGCCCGTGGGACCGCGGCCGTGCTCACCACCGCGTCGCTCGGCGAGCCGTCCCCCGAGGCGGCCCCGACCGCGAGCCCGACCGTGGGCCCGACCGCGAGCCCGATCCCTGCGGACGCGGGCACGCCCGCGCCGGCGATCCCCACGCCGACGCCGTCGGGACCAGGGACGGCCGGTCCGGATCCCGAGGCCACGGGCACCGCGACCGAGCCCGTGCCCGACGTCCTGACCGGTCAGATGTCCACCGCGCAGTTCTCCGTCCTCGGCCTGTCCTGGGACGACTCCGCCGACGGCGTCGTGGTCCGGTACCGCGTGCGTGCCGACGGCGGCTGGACGCCGTGGGAGGCCGTGGCGGCGTCCGACGTCGCGCCGGACCGCGGGGGCGCCGACGACCACGGATCCAGCCGGCAGGCGGCCGACGCGGTCGTGGCCCTCGGCGCGGACGGCCTGCAGGTGTGGGC
>JAEWCA010000344.1 GCA_023390875.1 Actinomycetes bacterium | reverse complement strand
GCGCGGCGCTGGGCATCGGCCGCACGGTGTCGCCGGCGTCCGCGGCCACCTGGAGGGCGGCGCCGAGCGCCGTGCCGGAGTCGCCCGACGCGGGCTGCACCCACACGCGGTCGAACCCGCCCTCGCGCCAGATCCGCGAGTTCGCGACGCAGTTGAGGGCGATCCCGCCGGCCAGCGTCAGGTCCGAGCACGCGCTGTGCTCGCGCAGCCAGCGCGCGAGCTCGACGAGCACCTCCTCGAGCCGGACCTGCACCGACGCCGCCAGGTCGGCATGGTGACCTCCCCAGGTGCCGTCGTCGACCCGGGCCGGCGCCCACCGCGTCCAGTCCGGCACCCGGGCGACGTACCCGCCGTCGCCCGTCGTGTAGATCAGGTGGCGGAGGTCGTCGAGGAACCGCGGCGTCCCGTACGACGCGAGCGCCATCACCTTGTACTCGTCGGACGAGCGCACGAACCCGAGGTGCTCCGTGAGCGACTCGTAGACCAGGCCGAGGGAGTCGGGCAGCTCCTGCGTCGCGAACGTGCGCAGGCGTCCGTGGTCGTACCGGCCGAGGAGCGCGGACCCGCGCTCGCCGCGGCCGTCGATCGCCATCACGGCCGAGACCGGGAACGGCGCGGCGAGCCCGGCCGACGCGGCGTGCGCGACGTGGTGCGGCACGAACACGACCTTGTCGCGGTCCAGGCCGGGCAGCGCCGCCGCGAGGAACCCGGGCGCACGCTCGGCGTACATCAGCCGCAGGTGGTCCCACGGGTCGTCGAGACCCATGTCCTCGGCCGGCTTGGCGAGCGCGGGGTCGAACCCGTACGCGACGGCGTCGAGGTCCTGCGGCCGCAGACCGCCCTCGTGCAGGCACCAGCGCATCGCCTGGTCGGGCAGCTCCCACGCCGCGAACGGCACGGGCCGCTTGGCGTGCTTGCGCCGGCTGAAGCGCTCCTCCTCGGCGGCGGCGACGATCCGGCCGTCGACCACGAGGGCCGCCGACGAGTCGTGGAAGACGGCGTTGATCCCGAGCACGTGCATGGTGGTCGCCTCCGCAAGGGGGAGACGGCACGGCCTCACGCGGGCTGTTCCACGTGCGGTGCCGGAGGTCCGGAGAAGCGAGCGCGCCTGGACGGCGGTTCGCACCGGACGACTTGTCGAGCCAGCGTGAACCGCTTCTCCGAGAACCGCATCTCGAACCGGTTCTCCCTGCGGGGGCCGCCCGAGGAGGGTCGTCTGGGCGCGTGCGAGGGCACCGCTGCGAGGTGGAGACCGGGTCGCGACCGGCACCCTCGCGGATGAGACTGACGGACACCGACCACGCGCCGTGGATCTGGGTGCGCAGCAACGACAAGAAGCGCGCGCGGCTCAACGCGATGCGCCACTTCCTGCGCCAGTTCGACTACGACGGCAAGAACGAGGACGTCATCGGCGAGGTGGACCCGCTCATCGTGCAGCGCGGCCGCAGCACGGTGGGGGACTGACGGGGCGAGCGTCGCAAACGTCACCGGCACGACACCCGCGCGTCGTCCACCGGACACCACCGCTCCCTAGCGTCGGCCGCACCGACGACAGAGAGCAGGGCGACGATGACCCTCACGATGACGCTCGTCCGGCACGGGCGCACCCACTTCAACGCACGCCGCGTCCTGCAGGGACGCTGCGACTCGCCACTGACCCGCGACGGCCGCGCCGGTGTGCGCAGGACCGCGCAGCACCTCGCGACGACGCCGTTCACCGCGGTCTGGTCCTCGCCGTCGGGACGCGCCGTCTCGACCGCGGTCGAGCTGCTACGGTTCCACGACGACGTGCCGCTGCGCACCGACCGCGGCCTGCTCGAGTACGCGTTCGGCGACTACGAGCAAAAGCCGGAGAGCGTGCTCGACGAGGTCGTCGCCTGGCCTGACCTCGTCACGGAGGTGCTCGCAGGCCGCCACCCGGGGCTGCCCGGCGGTGAGCCCGCGGCCGAGTTCATGGCGCGCACGCGCGACGTGTTCGCCCGCATCGCCGCCGAGCACGACGAGGGGCACGTGCTCGTCGTCGGGCACGGCCTCGCGCTCGGCGCGTACCTGGCGACGGTGGACGACGTGGGGCTGGTCCCGCTGCCCAACGCCTCCGTCTCCACGGTCGACGTCGAGCCGGACGGCACGGCACGGATCCGCAGCATCGCGGTCGACGTGGCGCAGCAGGGGCACGTCGCAGCCCGCCCGATGCGCCATCCGACGGCGGTCCCCTCGGTCGCCTGAGCGGGTCCGGAGGACGCCCGTCCGGATGCCGACGGGGCGGAACGCGGCGATCCTGAGCCGCATGACGACCGTGACGAGCACCGCCACCGCGCCGCCCCAGACGTCCGACCGCCTGCGTCAGGTCCTCGTGCTCGTCGGCGCGGTGCTGGCGATCGGGGGAGCGGCGCTCGGCTCGGGGGCGTTCGGCGGGCAACCGATCCAGGACGCGGCCGGCGGTGCGCTGTCGGCGGACGCGACCCCGATCGCGCCCGCGACACCGGCGTTCTCGATCTGGTCGCTGATCTACCTGGGTCTCGCGGTCGTCGCGGTGGCGCAAGCCCTGCCCCGTCAGGCGGCCAGCCTGCGGTTCCGCGCGACGGCGTGGTGGGTCCTGGCGTCGATGCTCCTCAACGCGGCGTGGATCGGTGTGGTGCAGGCGGGCTGGCTGTCCGCGAGCGTCCTCGTGATCCTGGTGCTGCTGGCGGTGCTCGCCCGGCTGTTCGTCGTGCTCGTGCGGATGCCGCCGCGCGGCGCCGCCGACGTCGTGACGGACGTGACGGTCGGGCTGTACCTCGGGTGGGTGAGCGTCGCGACGCTCGCGAACATCACGGCGTTCCTCACGGCCACCGACGTCGGCGACCTCGGGCTCGGCGTGACGGCGTGGTCGGTCGTCGTCCTGGCGGCCGCCGCGGCGCTCGCGGTCGGCTACGCGGTGCACGGCCGAGGTCGCGCGTCCGTGGTCCTGCCCGTCGGCGCGGCGATGGCCTGGGGGCTGACCTGGATCGCCGTCGGGCGCCAGTCGCCGCCGTTCGAGGACCAGGTCGTCGCGGTCGCTGCCGCGGCGGCCGCCGCCGTGGCGCTCGTGTCGGCGGTCGTCGCGTCCGTCGTCGGTCGGCGGCGCGCCTGACGCGACGAGCCCGCGGGTCAGGCGTGGCCGGTGTGCTCGTGCTCGGGGTGCGTCGCCGGCTCGATCTGGAACGTCGAGTGCTCGACGGACACGGCGAAGTGGGTCGCGACGCACTCCTGCAGCTGGTCGAGGATCCGCCCGGCGTGCCCGTCGCTGAAGCACTCGTCCTCGACGACCACGTGCGCGCTCAGCACCGGCAGCCCCGTCGCGATGAGGGACGCGTGCACGTCGTGGACGTCACGCACGTGCTCGACCTCGAGCAGGTGCGCACGGACGTCGTCGAGGTCGAGGCCGCGCGGCGTCGACTCGAGCAGCACGGTCGTCGTCTCCCACAGCAGCCGGCCGGCGCGGGGCAGGATCAGCACGCCGATGACCAGACCCGCGACCGCGTCGGCCTGCATCCACCCGGTCGTCGCGATGACGACGGCGGCGACGATCACCGCGAGAGACCCGAGCGCGTCGTTCAGCACCTCGAGGAACGCGGCGCGCAGGTTGAGGTTCGCGGACCGGCGGGACGCGAGCACGAGCAGCGACGCGACGTTGCCGACCAGCCCGATGACGCCGAACACGAGCAGCTGCGCCGACGCGATCTCGGGCGGTGAGAACAGCCGCGCGACGCCCTCGACGAGCACGTAGACGCCGACCGCCAGCAGCACGGCCGACTGCGCGAGCGCGGCCAGCACCTCGGCCCGCCGATAGCCCCAGGTGCGGCTCGACGTGGCCGGACGCAGCGACACGTGGGCGGCGAACAGCGCGAGCGCGAGCCCGGCCGCGTCGGTGAGCATGTGCGCGGCGTCGACGAGCAGCGCGAGGGACCCGGTGACGAGCGCACCGACGACCTCGGCGAGCAGGATCGCCGCGGTGATCGCGAACGCAGCCGCGAGCCGGCCGCGGTGGTCGTCGCTCCCACCCGCGGCGTGCCCGTGGTCGTGGTCGCTCCGCATGCGCCGACCGTACAGCCGGCGCAGACCGGTGGCCCTGTGCCGGCCGGCCCGGGCGGGTCCGTGCCCGGAGATGCCCGCAGCCGGGTCCGTGCGTACGATTCCCGGGATCGTGACGGTGGTCAGCGTCGAGCCCAGGAGCGGAGCCACCGACCGGCGAGAGGGCCCCATGGACCCCGCAGGCAGGACGGCTCGCTTCCACCACTCCGCGGCGGCGGGGCGACCGTGGTGGTCGGACGAGCTGTACGACATCCTCGGCATGTCGCCCGGGGACGTCCCGCCGACGCTCGACGCCCTGCTGCGGCACGTCCGCGCCGACGAGCGGTCGGTGCTCGAGGCCGCGGTCGACGGCTGCGTCTCGGAAGGGCGCGCGTTCGCGCAGGTGCACACGATCAAGGAGCTGCGCGGCGTGAGCCGCGAGGTGACCATCGCCGGTGTCCCCGTGCCGTCGGGGCAGGCCGACGCGCACGACGTGGACGGCGTCGTCGTGGACGTGTCCCATGACGTGGCCGAGCGGGCCGCGCGACGCGCGAACGCCCAGCTCGCCGAGCTGCTGTCCGGGCGCAGCGCCGTCGAGCAGTCCGTGGGCGTCCTGGGCCTGGTGTACGGGGTCGACCGCGCCGCGGCGCTCGAGCTGCTGCGCTGGACGGCGCGGAAGCGCGACCTCGACCTCGTCACGGCGGCGGAGGCCGTCGTGGCCGCCGCGCAGCAGATCGGCGGTGACCTCGGCACCGACCAGGCGTACTTCGAGCGTGCGGTCACGGCGGCGGTGGAGCGGCTCCCGGGCCCGACCGACGGGTGACGCTCAGCCGCTGACCAGCATCATCACGAGGATGGCGCCGGTCGCCTCGGCCCCGGTCCGTCGCATCGTGCTCACCGTGACGTCCACGTCGACGGAGCGGCCGCGCCGGTTGACCGCCGACACGCGCACGGTCTCGTCCGGTGACACCGTGGCCAGCTGCTGGTGGACGAGCGGGAGGATCGGTTCGAGCGGCAGCCCGATGTCGAGGTCCGTCAGCCGGCGCCCGACGGCCTCCTCCTCACGCAGGCCCCACAGCTCCGTCGCGCCCGCGTTCCAGGCGAGCACCGTGGTGGTGGGGTCGACGACCGCGACGCCGGCGCGCAGGCTCGACAGCACGGACTCCATCAGGTCGTTCAGCTCGCCGACCTGCACGGTGCGCAGCCGCAGCTCCTCGTTGCTGGCGTTGAGCTCGTCGTTCATCGACTGGAGCTCCTCGTTCATCGTCTCGAGCTCCTCGTTCGTCGACTGGAGCTCCTCGTTCGTCGTCTCGAGCTCCTCGACGGTCGACTGGAGCTCCTCGTTCGTGGTCTCCAGCTCCTCGTTGGTGGACTGGAGCTCCTCGTACGCGGCCTCGAGCTGACGGTTCGCGAACTGCAGCTCCTGCTGCAGGTGCCGGTACCGGGTCACGTCGTTGAAGATGACGGTGGCACCGAGCGGCTCGGAGTCGGGACCGATCAGGGGCATCACCTGGACGTCGAGCGACAGGCTCTCGGCGCCGGGGCGCTGCCACTCGACGTCGTGCTCCCACAGCGAGCGGCGCTCGGCCATGGCGCTCTCGATCGACGAGCGCAGCTCGAGGGGCCGGTACGACACCTCGAGGTCCTGGAACGGGCGCCCGACGTCGCGCGGGGAGATGCCGAACAGCGCCTCCGCCCGGCGGTTGCTCGCGACGAGCTCGCCGGACGCGGCGACCACGAGCTGCGCCGCCGGCGCCGACAGCAGGGCCTCGTCACGCAGACGCGCGACCTCCGTGGACCGGTCCTGGGCCTCCCTGCCCGGCTCCGCGGGGATGCGCCGCTCCGGGACGCCGTCGTTCGCCCGGCGGAAGAAGCGGCGCTTGAGGTCGAGCGGCGTGAACAGCTCGGCGTGCGACAGCAGCATCTCCGCCTTGCCGAGGAACAGCGTGCCGCTGGGACGCAGCGCGAAGTGCAGCCGGCGGATGATCTGCGCCTGCGTCTCGGCGTTGAAGTACATCAGCGTGTTGCGGCACAGCAGCAGGTCGATGTGGGAGATCGGGGCGTCCTGCACGAGGTCGTTGCGGCCGAAGATGACCGCCCGGCGGACGTCCTTGCGGATCGTGTGCTGACCGTCCGCGGTCGGCTCGAAGAACTCCGCCAGCTGGTGCTGGTCCAGGCCGCGCAGCTCCCGGGCGTGGTACGTCGCGGCCCGTGCCTTCGTCAGGGCGTCCTCGTCGACGTCCGTCGCGTAGATCTTGACCCGCTGCCGGAAGTCGTCGGGCCCGAGCGCCTGGTGGAGCAGCATCGCGACGCTGTAGGCCTCCTCACCCGTCGAGCAGCCCGCGCTCCACACCCGGATCGGCGCTGCCGCCCGCGCGACCAGTGCCGGGGTGATCTCGCGGCGCAGGTAGTCCCACGAGTCGAGGTCGCGGAAGAAGCTCGTCACGTTGATGAGGACGGTGTTGAACAGCGTCGCGAACTCCTCGGGGTGCACCGCGAGGTAGTCCTGGTAGTCCTCGAACGAGCCGATCTCGACCGCCGCCATCTGGCGGCGGACACGCCGCATGAGGCTCTGGCGCTTGTAGCCGCCGAAGTCGAAGCCCCGCTCTTCCCTCAGGTAGTCGAGCAGGCGCTCGAACTCGTCGTCGGGCTGGTCGTCCACTCCGCCTCCGTCGCACGGTGTCCTGGTCCGGCGCTCACGGTAACGCCTGCGCAGGCTCGACGGTCGGCGGCTCGGCCGCCCCCGCCGGTTCGGGCACGAGCGACGACGAGCGCTCGATGAGGTCCCGCAGGGCGATCGCGGAGTCGCGCGCCTCGAGCGCCTGCTCGGCGAACGTGGCCGCGGTCATGACGTGACCGCGCGCGTCGGCGCTGCGGGCCATCCGGTCCGCCAGGGCCGCCTTCTCCTCGAGCGCGCGCAGCGCGGTCCAGAGCGCGCCCTCGACGGCTGCCGCCTGCTGCGCGGCGAGGCTGTTCGCGGACCAGGCGTGGCCCACCCGGCAGCGGAACCGGCGCATGTGCCCTTCGTCGATCTCGAACAGGACCCCGTGGCAGTCGGGGCACGCGAACCCGGACGGGACGCCGGGGCGCTCGGCGGAGTTGAGCGCGTCGTCCTCGGGGACGGCCATGGCGACCTCCACGTCCATGAGCTCGGAGACCTCGCGGTCGGGGTGGTCGACCCGCGACCCCACCAGTGCGCGCAGCAGCTCCGGGATCTCGTCGAGGGGCAGCACGGCGTCGGGCGAGTCACCCTCGACGGCGGACAGCGGCATCCCGGGGTAGGCCGCGTCGTCGGGGTCCTGGACCACCGACAGGCCCCCACGCTCGCGGATCGCGACGAGGCCGGCGGTCCCGTCGTCGAGGGTGCCCGAGAGCACCACGCCGATCACGCGAGGGCCGGCGGCGCGCGCTGCCGAGCGGAACAGGACGTCGACGGAGGGCCGGTGCCCGTTCTCCCGGGGGCCGCGGGACAGCGTGACGTGACCGTCGGCGACGAGCAGGTGGTGGTCGGGCGGCGCGACGAGGATGCGACCGGGGACGAGCGCCGTGTCCTCGTGCGCCTGCTCGACCGGCAGCCGGCCCGCCCTGCCGAGGATCGACGCGAGCGCGCTGCGGCTGTACGCCGGGATGTGCAGGACCACCAGCACGGCGGCGGGCAGGTCGGCGGGGAGGCCGGAGACGAGCTTGCGCAGGGCCTCGACACCCCCCGCGGACGCGCCCACGACGACCAGGTCGCGGACGAGCGGACCGTCGGCCCTCGGCGGCGGACCGGGTGTCGGTGCGCTCATGTGCTCGCCCCCCGCCGGTTGCGGCGTCTGCTCGCGTCCCAGTCCGCCTCGGCCGCACGACGGTGCTCGTCCGCCTTCGCGCGGTGCAGCTTCGGCTGCTGGCCCAGCTCCGCGAGTCGTTCGTGCACGTCCGCGGCGGCCTCGTGCGCGAGGGCCGAGCGTTCGTACACCTCGGCCGACCGGGCACGGGCGGCGGCGGCCTCGCGCTGGGCCTCGCGTGCGGCGGCGAACGCGGCGTCCGCGGTCGTCAGGCTGGAGGC
>JAEWCA010000322.1 GCA_023390875.1 Actinomycetes bacterium | reverse complement strand
CCCCCCCCCCCCCCCCCCCCCCCCCCCCCCCCCCCCCCCCCCCCCCCCCCCCCCCCCCCCCCCCCCCGACTCCACGGTCAACTCTTGCTCAGGATCAGCGATTCCGCTTGTCCGTGCGTGTCTCGTCCTGCGGATCCACGAAGTGCTGGCCACCGCCGACGGCACCGGTCAGCTCGCCGTGCGCGGCCGCCGGCTCGAGGACGTCGTGCTCGCCGTGCGAGTGGGCCGCGGCCAGCTCGGCGGGCGTGACGGGCTCGATGCGGTCCTCGTAGAACATCTCCGACAGACGCTGACGGATGCGGTCCGTGCGGTAGCCCTTGCGGCGCACACCGCGGGCGTCCTCGGCCGGCTCGATCTCGAGCGGACGGATCGCGTCGTGCTGCACCCGCAGCCAGCGCTCGTGCGCGTCCAGCGGCTTGTGGACCTCGATGTACTCGCCGCTCGCGAAGCGCACGATGCGACCCGTCTCGTGACCGTGCAGCACGAGCTCGCGGTCCTTGCGCTGCAGGCCGAGGCAGATCCGCTTCGTGATGTAGAAGGCGAACCAGGGGCCGAGGAACAGCAGCACCCGGAACGTCCACGTGATGTCGTTGATCGACAGGTGGAAGTGCGTCGCGATCAGGTCGTTCGAGCCGGCGAGCACCAGGATGAAGAACGCCACCAGCAGCGAGACGCCGAACGCGGTGCGGAACGGCCGGTTGCGGGGACGGTCGAGGATGTGGTGCTCGCGCTTGTCACCGGTCGCCAGCGCCTCGACGAACGGGTAGGCCGCGAGCAGCGTGAACAGGACCCCGGGCACCACCATCGCGGGGATGATGACGTTGAGCGGGATCGTGAACCCGGCGATGACGATCTCCGCCGCACCGGGCATCAGTCGCAGCGAGCCCTCGAGGAACAGCATGTACCAGTCGGGCTGGGCACCGGCCGACACCGGTGACGGGTCGAACGGTCCGTAGTTCCACACCGGGTTGATCGACATCGTCGCGCCCATGAGGGCGATGACGCCGAACACGATGAAGAAGTAGCCGCCGGCCTTTGCGGTGTAGACGGGGAAGACGGGGTAGCCCACGACATTGCTGTTCGTGCGGCCCGAGCCCGGGAACTGCGTGTGCTTGTGGAGCACGACGAAGAACAGGTGCAGGCCGATGAGCGCGAGGATCAGGCCGGGCACGAGCAGCACGTGCACGGTGAACAGGCGCGGGATCAGGTCCTGGCCCGGGAACTCGCCGCCGAAGATGAAGTACGACATGTAGCTGCCGATGATCGGGATCGCGCGGACGACACCGTCCGTGATGCGCAGACCGTTGCCGGAGAGCACGTCGTCGGGGAGCGAGTAGCCCGAGAAGCCGGCGGCCAGGCCGAGGATGAGCAGCGTGAAGCCGACGACCCAGTTGAGCTCGCGCGGCTTGCGGAACGCACCCGTGAAGAAGATGCGCATCATGTGCGTGACGATCGCCGCCATGAAGATCAGCGCCGCCCAGTGGTGGATCTGCCGCATGAGCAGACCGCCACGGACCTCGAACGACAGGCGCAGCGTCGAGGCGAACGCCTCCGACATCTCGACGCCCTGCATCGTCGGCCACGGCCCGTTGTAGACCGTCTCGTTCATGCTCGGCACGAAGAACATCGTGAGGAACACGCCCGAGATGAGGATCGTGACGAAGCTGTAGAGCGCGATCTCGCCGAGCAGGAACGACCAGTGGTCGGGGAAGATCTTGCGCGCGAACGTCTTGACGGCGACACCGATGCCGGTGCGCTGGTCGAGGTAGTCCGCCGTGCCGGCTGCGGCGCGCGCCGTCCGGGT
This sequence comes from Actinomycetes bacterium, assembly GCA_023390875.1. Classification (GTDB taxonomy): domain Bacteria; phylum Actinomycetota; class Actinomycetes; order Actinomycetales; family Cellulomonadaceae; genus Cellulomonas. The sequence goes on along the minus strand of JAEWCA010000322.1, from coordinate 5,193 downwards.
CGGGGTCGAGGTGGTCGTCACTTGAGACGCTCCCAGAAGCTCGGGCCGACGGGCTCGTGGAAGTCGCTCTGCGCGACCAGGTAGCCCTCGTCGTCAACGGTGATCGGCAGCTGCGGGAGGGGCCGCTTCGCCGGTCCGAACACGACCTTCGCGCCGTCCGCCACGTCGAACGTCGACTGGTGGCACGGGCAGAGGAGGTGGTGGGTCTGCTGCTCGTACAGCGCGACCGGACAACCCACGTGGGTGCAGATCTTCGAGTACGCGACGATCCCGTTGTAGGACCAGCCCTTGCGGTTCGGGGCCTCCTTGAGGTCCTCCGGCGCGAGCCGCACGAGCAGGACGACCGACTTTGCCTTCTCGTCGAGCGGGTGGGGCTCCTCGTGCAGGCCTTCGGGGATCACGTGGAAGACGGAGCCGATCGTCACGTCGGACGCCTTGATGGGGCGGCCGTCGGGGTCGGTCGTCAGCTTGAGGCCCTTGCGCCACATCGTGCGCTTGAACTTCGAGACGTCCCAGTCCTCGCCGATGTTGCCGATGAGGGGCAGCACGATCGAGAGCGGGAAGAGGGCGAGCGCGCCGATCATCGAGACCTTGAGGACGCCGCGGCGACCGATGGCCGAGTCCTGCGCACCTTCCTTCAGGACGGCGACCGCGGTCTCGCGCGTCGCGTCGTCGCTGCGCTGGGCGTGGCGGTCCTCGGACTTCTCGTGGTCGTTCATCAGCGACTTCGCCCAGTGGACGGCCGCCGTGCCGATGCCGAGCAGCGCGAACGCCATGCTCAGGCCCAGCGTGATGTTGGAGCGCCGCATCGTCTCCGGGGTCTCGCCCGGGGGGAACGCGAAGTACGCCACGATGAACGCGAGCGTGCCGAGGATCGAGATGGTGAACAGGAAGACGACCTGACGCTCGGCCTTCTTGTTCGCCTTCGGGTCGTTGTCGCCCAGGCGCGGGTGGTGCTCCGGGTGGCCCGGGTTCTCGAACCGGTCGGGACCGGCCGTGTCGCGCAGTGCGACGTCGGTGGTGGCCTCGTGGCCGTTGTCGTGGTTGCTCACGAGGACTTCGCTCCGATCCACACTGCTGCGCCGATGAGCAGGCCGATGCCGACCACCCACGCCCACAGGCCTTCACTGACGGGTCCGAGGGCACCGAGGGTCATGCCCCCGGGAGCCGTGTCGCCCTGCTGGTCGATGAACGCGATGATGTCGCGCTTGCCCTCGGGCGTGATGTTCGCGTCGTTGAACACGGGCATCGACTGCGGGCCGGTCAGCATCGCCTCGTACAGGTGCCGGGGCGACGTCTCCCACAGCTTGGGCGCGAACTTGCCCTGCGACAGCGCACCACCGGCGCCGACGGCGTTGTGGCACATGGCGCAGTTGGTGCGGAACAGGGCCATGCCGTTCGCCGGGTCACCGAGGGCCGGGTCGACCTGCTCGTCCGTCGGGATCGCGGGGCCGACGCCGAGCGAGGCGACGTAGGCGGCGAGCTGGCTGATCTGCTCGTCGTCGAACTGGACGGGCTTGGCCTCGATCTGCGGGCCGCTCATCTGGGCCGGCATGCGGCCGGTGCCGACCTGGAAGTCGACGGCGGCGGCGCCCACACCGATGAGCGACGGGCCGCTCGCGGTGCCGGCCGCGGACGGCCCGTGGCACGTCGCGCAGTTGGCCTGGAACAGCTTCTCGCCGGCCGCGATGTCGTCGGTGCTCGCCGTCTTGGGCGCCGCATCGGCCGACGCGGGTGCGAGCACCGCGTACAGGCCACCGGTGAGCAGCAGCGCCAGCAGGAGCAGCACGACCGGCGCACGCCGGTCGTGCCTGCGGGCTGCGAGTGCCTTCACGGATCGATCCTCGTCTCGCTGTGGGGGGTGGGGGCAGGTGCGCGGGCGACGGTGCCCGCGCGGGTCACTTCAGGAGGTAGATGACCGCGAAGAGCGCGATCCACACGACGTCGACGAAGTGCCAGTAGTACGACGTGACGATCGCGGTGGTGGCCTCGTGGTGACCGAAGCGCTTGGCGGTGAACGACCGGCCCAGCAGGAACAGGAAGGCGATGAGGCCGCCGACCACGTGGAGGCCGTGGAAGCCGGTCGTCAGGTAGAAGACCGAGCCGTACGGGCTCGACGAGATCGTGAGGTTCTCGCTGACGAGCGCCGCGTACTCGTAGATCTGGCCGCCGATGAAGAACGCGCCCATGAGGTACGTGAGCGTCATCCACTCGTTCATGCCCCAGCGGTTCACCTGGATTAGCGAGCCGGTGCGCGCCGGCTGGAACCGCTCGGCCGCCCACACCCCCATCTGGCACGTGACGGACGACAGCACCAGCACGGTGGTGTTGACCGACGCGAACGCGATGTTGAGCTTCGCGGTCTGCACGGCCCACTCCTCGGGCACCGCTGCCCGGAGCGTGAAGTACATCGCGAAGAGGCCGGCGAAGAACATGAGCTCGCTGGCCAGCCAGACGATCGTCCCGACCGACACAGGGTTCGGACGGTTGACGCTCACGTGGGTGGCGGTGCGAGGGGCAGCCATGGCGGTCGACACGTCGCCATTATGGCTGATGAGTGCTCCGCATGGGTCATAGGGCCCAGGTCGTGGCGAGCGGTAAATGTCACACCGTCAGGATCTGGCGGCCGGCGGTGCGGTCCCGTACCTGCTCAGGCCCGTCATCACGCGGCAACCAGGCCTTCACGGCTCCTCCACGGACCTCGCACGGTCGACCTGTGGCGGCTGGCCACGTCGGGGCCGCGCCGCCGTCGTGCTATGGGCGCTCGCGACCTGCCCGTCCCAAGCGCGCCGCGATCGACGTGCGCCGTGCCAAGATTCCCCTCGGACGCACGTCGACGACGAGTGAGGGACCACCATGAGCACCGCGCAGCCCGACCGGACAACCGCCGCAGGCACCACCGGTCCGCGGATCCTGCTCTACAGCGACGACGTCGACACGCGCGCCGAGGTGCGGCTCGCCGTCGGCCGCCGGCTCGGGCGAGGAGAGCCCGACATCGAGTGGGTCGAGGTGGCCACCGCGCCGGCCGTGATCGCGACCACCGAGGCGGGCGGCCTCGACCTGCTGATCCTCGACGGCGAGGCCGACAAGGTCGGCGGCATGGGCCTCGGCCGCCAGCTCAAGGACGAGGTCTACCGCTGCCCTCCCGTCCTCGTGCTCACCGGTCGTCCGCAGGACGCCTGGCTCGCGTCCTGGTCGAACGCCGACGCCGCCGTGTCCCGGCCGCTCGACCCGATCGAGCTGCAGCGTGCCGTCGCCGACCTCCTCGCCCGCCAGGGCGTCACCGGATGAGCGCCGCCACCTGGTCCGACCTGCTCACGGCGCTCGTCGCGCGTGAAGACCTCACGGCCGAGCAGACCGCGTGGGCCATGGACGAGATCATGGGCGGCGAGGCCAGCCCGATCCGCGTCGCCGGGTTCCTCGTCGCGCTGCGCGCCAAGGGCGAGACCGTCGACGAGCTCACCGGCCTCGCCGAGTCGATGCTGTCGCACGCGATCCGCATCGACGTGCCCGGCCGCACGGTCGACATCGTCGGCACCGGCGGCGACCGCGCGCACACCGTGAACATCTCGACCATGGCGGCGCTCGTCGTCGCCGGCACCGGCCTGCGCGTCGTCAAGCACGGCAACCGGGCCGCGTCCTCGTCGTCGGGCTCCGCCGACGTCCTCGAGCAGCTCGGCATCCGGCTCGACCACCCGCCCGAGCGCGTCGCCGCGATCGCGCAGGACGTCGGCATCACGTTCTGCTACGCCCAGGTGTTCCACCCCTCGATGCGGCACGCCGCGGCCGCCCGCGCGGGGCTCGGCATCGGCACCGTGTTCAACTTCCTCGGCCCGCTCACCAACCCGGCACAGCCGCAGTCCGGCGCGATCGGCGTCGCCGACCGTCGGATGGCCCCGCTGCTCGCCGGCGTGTTCGCCGGCCGCGGGAAGGACGCGCTCGTGTTCCGCGGCGAGGACGGCCTCGACGAGATCGCGCCCACCGGCCCGACGCGGATCTGGGAGGTCCGGGGCGGCGAGGTGCGCGAGCAGGTCGTCGACTGGTCCGCCGAGCTCGGCGTCGAGCCCATCCAGCTCGAGCAGCTGCGCGGAGCCGACGCCGCCTACAACGCGGACGTCGCGCGGCGGGTGCTCGACGGCGAGCACGGCGCCGTGCGGGAGACCGTCGTGCTCAACGCGGCCGCCGCGATCGTCGCCGACGGCACGCTCCCCGGGCTCGACAGGGGAAGCCTCACGGACCGGCTGCGCGCCGCCGCGGACCACGCCCGCGGGTCGCTCGACAGCGGGGCGGCGGCCGACGTCCTCAGGCGCTGGCAGAAGGCGAGCGCCTGACGCGGGAGGGCCCGGCTCCGCCGAGCTCCGGCTCGGTCCGCTGTGCTGGTGGTCGGCCTGAACCTGCGCTCGGCTCCGCCGAGCTCCGACTCGGTCCGCTGAGCTCGTGGTCGGCCTGAACCTGCGCTCGGCTTCGCCGAGCTCCGGCTCAGTCCTCTGTGCTCGTGGTCGGCCTGAACCTGCGCTCGGCTCCGCCGAGCTCCGGCTCAGTCCTCCAGCCCGAGGGCGAACGCCTGCTGCAGGTCGTGCTTCGAGTACGTCCGGAAGGCGATGTACGTCTGGGTGCGGACGACGCCCTCGATCTTGCCGACCTTGTCGGCGATGACGTCGGCGAGGGCGTCGTGCTCGCGCACGCGCACGACGGCGATGAGGTCGACCTCGCCGGTCACGGAGTACACCTCGCTGACCCCACGGATCTCCGCGATCGCGGAGGCGACCTCGGGGATGCGGGCGGCGTCGGCGTCGATCAGCACGATGGCGGTCAGCATGACCGCATCATGCCGCGCCGGGAGGTGCCGCGACGACAGGAACGCCGTGGTCGGCCCACGGGTGCGGCACGACGACGGGAGCCACGGGACCGGCGTGCGTGAGGGACGCGACGGCCGCCACCGGGTCGCGCACCGCCTGCGCGGACCTCACCGGTGCCGCCCACCCGCCGTCGACCTCGACGAGCCGGACCCCGGGCTGCTCGAGCCACGTCAGGACGAGGTCGGTCTCCTCGGGGTGCGCGGCGGTGCAGGGGGCGACGGGGGCGGTCACGTGCTCGCCGGTGCTCTGGAGCGTCGTGACCACGGGTCGGGGGTCGGTCGCACGGTCGGTGCGGGCGGTGCCGGCCAGCCGGCCGTGCCGCACGAGGACGAGC